>DATFGS010000271.1:0-27105 GCA_035249225.1 Candidatus Methylomirabilota bacterium
GTCGTGGTCAGAGGCCGCCCCCCGGCCCCCCGCGCCGCAGCCCACCCGACAGTCGCGGGAGGACTACCCGACTCGCGTAGCGAGAGCCGCGTACTTGTCGAGGAGCGGGAGGACCTGATCGCGCCCCGCCGGCGGCAGGCCGAAGATCGCGCGGAGCACGCCCGCGTCGCGCAGCCCGGCGAGGCGCGCCTCGTCGGTGGGCGCGCCGAAGATGGAGACGGTGGCCGCGCCCGGATCCTGGCCCGCCTTCTCGGCCCGCGCCCGCAGATCGGCGATGGTCTCCGCCATGGGCTCGCTGTAGGAGCGCCCGCCGATCGGCAGCCAGTGGCCCCCGAAGTCAACCGCGCGCTGGCGCGCGTGGGGACCGGCGCCGCCCATCAGGATCGGCGGGTGCGGCTTCTGCACCGGCTTGGGGTACGACCAGAGCTTGTCGAAGTTGACGAACTTGCCGTGGTACTCCGCCTCGTCCTTGGTCCAGATCTCCTGCATCGCGGCGATGCGCTCGCGCAGCACCTTCCAGCGGCTCTCGAAGTCGGTCCCGTGATGCGCCATCTCCTCGGCGTTCCAGCCGCCCCCGATCCCGAAGAGCACCCGGCCCCGCGAGAGATAGTCCAGGCTCGCGACCTCCTTGGCCAGCAGGATCGGGTCGCGCTCGATCACCAGGCAGATCCCGGTCCCGAGCTTGATCTTGGTGGTCACCGCCGCGGCGGCGGCCAGCCCCACGAACGGATCGACGGTGTGCCAGTACTCGCGCGGCAGGTCGCCCCCGCCCGGCCAGGGGCTCTTGCGGCTCGCCGGGATGTGGGTGTGCTCGGGGACGAACAGCGACTCGAAGCCGCGGGCCTCGGCCTCGCGGGCCAGATCGTCGATGCGGATCGCGTAGTCGGTAGAGAACTGGAACACGCCGTATTTCATGTCCCTCACCTCGTCGAAAAAGTGGTCGAGGGGCCGCGAACATGCCGGATCCGGCCCGGCACGGTGTTACCATGAATCGGCAATTAAGCCAACCGAAGCCAACCGGAGGAGGTGGAGATGGCTCTGAGGCATCGTTCGCTGATCGTCACCCTCACGTTCTCGGCGCTCGTCGGGCTCGGCCATGGGCCGGCGCTGGCGGCCGACAGCACGCGCGTGGACGCGGCTACCCAGCAGGTGGAGCTGGGCGCCCAGCAGATCGGGCGGGGTCAGGTGCTCGTGGGCGCCGGAGAGCTCGCCAAGGGTCTCGGCAACACCATCGTGGAAGGCGCCAAGTTCACCGGCCGGAAGCTCGCGGAGGCCGGACAGGCCGCCGGACCCGATGCGAAGGTCGCGTGGGAGCGCACCAAGGAAGGCACCGTCGCCTTCGGCTCGAGCGTCCGCGACTTCTTCGTCGACTTGTTCGGAGGCTAGCCGTTCGAGCGCCGGCTTCGCCGGCGCGACTTCTTGCGGGGGGAGGCTCGGAGGGGGCCGTCGAGGCCCCCTCCGATCATCGACGCGGGGGGCGCGGCGGCTTGGCCAGGTAGGCGGCGAGGGCGGCCGCCTCACGCTCCTGCAGCCGTACCGCGATCCGGAGCTGCTCGAGGTACTGCTCGAGCGTCTTGCCGCCCAGCACGATCCGGTTCGTCTCGAAGAAGGCCTTCACGTCCTGCTCCCACTCCGGGCCCACGAGCGCGGTCACGCCCTCGTAGAGCCGGCGATAGGCGCTGCCCGGGTACTGCCGCGCCATCGTCTGCCAGTTCGCCTTGACGTACTCCCAGGCGAGCCCGCGGCTGTGCACGCCCACCAGCAGCGAGCGCATCAGGAACGGCGCGTCCTGGCTGCGTACCTCCCCGTTGGTGGTCTTCTCGAGGGTGCGGCGCACCAGCTCGGGCTGCCGGAATCCGGCGAGCGCGTAGAGGTAGCGCTGCTCCTCCTGGGGCGTGCGGGCCGCCTTGAAGCGCTGGAGGAACTCCTCGTACTCGGGCTCCGCGCCGGCCGCGGCCACGATCGCGATCAGGGCGGGCAGCACGTTGGCGTCCACCGCCGACTCGTCCTCGCGATAGCGCGCGTAGAACGATCGGGCGCGCTCCTGCACGGCGGGGTCATTGCCGAGGGTGCCGAGGGCGCGGAGCAGATCGCCGCGAAGCTGCCGTACCAGCTCGTCCTCGTCGGGCTGGGCCTCCCAGCCGAGCCGCTCCACCGCCCCTTCCACGCGCTGGCGCACGAGCGCCTCGAGATGCGGGCGCGAGTCGTCGGCGATGAGCCGGTTGACGTAGCCCAGCGAGCCGATCAACGCGGTCCACACATTGCGGTCGGTCTCCTCGACGAAGCGCGCGGTGAGGTCGAGGTAGTCCGCGGCCGGCATCATCGCGCCCTGGGCGAGCGCGAAGGCGTCGCTCACCAGGTTAAAGCGCTCGATCGGGGCGAGCTTCCTGAGGGCCCCGGTGAGCTTCTTGAGCAGCGGCGGGGCGTACTGCACGCGATAGAATCCGTGCCCGCCCGCGTTCGCCACCACCCAGTCCGGGGACGCGGGGAGCGACACCGACAGCGGCTCGTTGCCCAGCAGGATCGGCTTGTCCACGAATCCGCGTTTCACCGAGGCGCGCAGCCGGAGCGGGATTTGCCAGCGCTCGGCGTCGGCGCCCTCGTGGGGCAGGTACGTGAACCGTCGCTGGCTCAGCTTGACGCCGGTGCCCTCGGGCTCGACGACCACGAGCGGATAGCCCGGCCGGAAGATCCACCCGTTCATCACCTCCGGGATGGGCAGGCGGGAGGCGTCGCCGAGCGCCTTCCACAGATCGGTGGTCTCCGCATTGCCGAAGCGGTGCCGCTCGAGGTAGAGCCGCACCCCGTCGCGGAAGACGTCGCCGCTCAGGTACTGCTCGAGCATGCGCAGGACCGAGCCGCCCTTCTCGTAGGTGAGCAGGTCGAACATCGCCTCGCAGTCGCGCGGCGCCCGCACCTCGAACTCGATCGGCCGCGTGTTCACCAGGCCGTCCACGCCCATCGCGGCGGCCCGGGACACTCCGAAGGTCGTCCAGCGGTTCCATTCGGGCTTCCAGGCGTCCACCGCCAGGAGCTCCATGAAGGTCGCGAACGCCTCGTTGAGCCAGATGCCGTTCCACCAGAGCATGGTCACGAGGTCGCCGAACCACATGTGCGCGATCTCGTGGGCCACCACGTCCGCCACCCGCTCCCGCTCGGTGTGGGACGCCGCCGTCTCGTCCACCAGGAGCGCGGTCTCGCGGTAGGTGATCGCGCCCAGGTTCTCCATGGCGCCCGCCGCGAAGTCGGGGATCGCCAGCATGTCGAGCTTGTCGCCCGGGTAGGGCATCCCGTAGTAGCGCTCGAAGTAGTCGAGCGAGAAGGCGCCGATCTCCAGCGCGAACCGCGTGAGGTGCAGCTTGCCCGGCACGCACCACACGCGCAGCGGGGTCGGGCCCACCATCACCGGCGGCGTCGCCTCGAGCTCGCCCACCACGAACGCCACCAGATAGGTGGACATGCGGATGCTGTCGGCGAAGACCACCGTCTTCTTCCCCGCGCCGGTGGGCGTCTCGCTCCTCACCCGCGTGTTCGAGATCGCGGCCAGCCGCTCCGGGACCACCAGGGTCACCCCGAACACCGCCTTGAGCGCGGGCTCGTCCCAGCACGGGAAGCCGCGCCGCGCGTCGGTGGCCTCGAACTGGGTCGCCGCGATGACGTGGGAGGCGCCCGCCGCGTCCTTGTAGGTGCTGCGGTAGAAGCCGTGCAGGCGATCGTTCAGGATGCCGGTGAAGCGCAGCGTCAGCCGATGCTCACCGGCCGGGATCGGCGACGGGAAGAGCAGGCGCGCCCGCTCGGCGGCCTCGTCGAGCGTCGCGCTCCCCTCGACCGTCGTGCCGTCGGCGGTGGCGACGCTCACCGACTGGATGGAGAGCTCGGCGGCGTTGAGGGCGATCTCGGTCACCGGCTCGGTCACCGTGATCGCGACCGTCTCCTCGCCCGCAAAGGTCGCCGCCTCGAGGTCCGGCTCGAGCCGGATATCGTACCGCGATGGCACCACGGTGGCCGGTAGGCGATAATCCATTCGCGAAGAATACCACCGCTAGGCGGCCCGCGGGACTAACCAGATGGCCGCCCTTCGTGCCGGCCGGCGGCCGTCAATTGCTCGGCGGGGAGGCGTGCACGCAGCCGTTCGACCGGTGGCCCCAGCTGCCATCACGGCAGTAGCCCCACTCGGAACCCTTCGGGAGCAGATTGACATCTCCCCACGTCTCGCTCGGATGACAGCTCCCCCCGCGCGTCTTCAACTCCATCTCGAGCGCGCCGCCGGGCCTGTACAACCCGAGCACCTTGCCGCTACAGCTCATGAGGTAGTAGCGGCCATCCTTGGCGCGCGGGGGCGGGTCGCCGGGCTTCCAGTTCGCCCAGGGTGGGGGCTCCCGCCTCTCGAGGCTCCGCACCCGCGCGTAGCACACCGCGCTCTCGTCGTCGATGCGCTGCTTCTCGGCCTCCCACCGGGCCTTGGCCGCCGCGAGGCACTCGCGATTGCCCATGCACGCCTGGTGGCGCCGGTCCGACTCGGTGCGCGCAGTCCTTCGCGCCTCGATCCGGGCCTCCGAGCAGTCACGCGTCGACTCGGCCGACGCGATACCGACCGCGACGAGGACGGTCGCGACAATCCGCAACGTGCCGTGTGTGACCCTCATGAACGCTCCCGCGGTCGATCGAATGGCGCGAGATACTGGCATACGCTCCTCGGTGTCCGCAAGCGGATTGTCGCCCCTCGCCCCGCGCCTCGCGGCCCGACTCCGGGTCCGCGGGAAGTGGTTGACAGCACGCGAGGCGGGGCGCGAAACTCGGCGGCGTGCCTCTCACCAACCTGAACGGCCGGGTGGCGGTGGTCACCGGCGGCGCCAGCGGGATCGGACGCGCGCTCTCCCTGCTCTTCGCCCGCGAGGGCGCCGACGTGGTGATCGCCGACCTCGACGAGGCGGGCATGGCCGAGACGCTGGCCGGGGTGACCCGGGCGGGCCGGCGCGGGCGGGCCGTGAAGACCGACGTGAGCCGCCTCGCCGACGTGCAGGCGCTGGCCGATCGGGCCTTCGCGGAGTTCGGCGCGGTCCACGTGGTGTGCAACAACGCGGGCGTCGCGCTCTGGGGCGGGCTCGAGGCGGTCACCCACAAGGACTGGGAGTGGGCGATGGGGGTCAACCTCTGGGGCGTGATCCACGGGGTGGAAGCCTTCGTGCCGCGCATGGTGGCCCAGAAGCAGCCGGGCCACGTGGTCAACACCGCGTCCATGGCCGGGCTCATCGCCTCGCAGGGGCTCGGGATCTACAACACCACGAAGTACGCGGTGGTCGGCCTCTCCGAGACGCTCCAGAAGGATCTGCGGGGCTACGACATCGGCGTCTCGGTGCTCTGTCCGATGGGCGTGCACACCCAGATCCGGCAGAGCGATCGGAATCGTCCCGCCGCGCTCCGCAATGCGATGACGGAGCGCGAGGGCGGCGCGGTGGAGCTGATCGGCCGCTATCTCCCGCCCGAGCACGTCGCCGACCGCGTGCTGCGGGCCATCTACGCCAACCGGCTCTACGTCATCACCCACGAGGAAGGGCTGACCCCGCTCAAGCGCCGCTTCGAGCGCATGGCCCAGGCCATCGAGGAGTCGAAATGAAATTCTCGGTCATCGAGGGCTGGGGCAAGCTGCCGGACGGCTGGCGCTACCAGGAAGTGGCGGGCGCGGCGGTGGACAAGCAGGATCGGGTCTTCTGCTTCACGCGGAGCGAGCACCCGGTGATCGTGTTCGACCGCGACGGCAACTTCCTCCGGTCGTGGGGCGAGGGCGTGGTCCGCCGCGCCCACGGCATCACCATCGACGCCGACGACATGGTGTGGCTCACCGACGATCTCCACCACACCGTCCGCAAGTTCACGCCCGAGGGCAAGCTGCTGCTCACCATCGGTGATCCGGACAAGCCCGCCGAGCTCCAGGGAGGCAAGCCGTTCAACCGACCGACCCACGTGGCGATCTGCCCGAAGAGCGGCTACCTGTTCGTCTCCGACGGCTACGGCAACTCGCGCGTGCACAAGTACGCACCGGACGGCACCTACGTCATGTCGTGGGGCGAGCCCGGGACCGATCCC
Organism: Candidatus Methylomirabilota bacterium; assembly: GCA_035249225.1. GTDB lineage: Bacteria > Methylomirabilota > Methylomirabilia > Rokubacteriales > CSP1-6 > CAMLFJ01. The sequence continues at coordinate 6,088 of DATFGS010000271.1, forward strand.
GGCCAGTTCAACCTGCCCCACAACCTGGTCACCGACCGCGACGGCCTCGTCTACGTGGCCGACCGCGAGAACCACCGCGTGCAGATCTTCGACGGCCGCGGCCAGCACCAGGCCACGTGGAACAACCTCCACCGCCCGTGCGGGCTCTTCGTGGACCGCGCGAAGAGCGGGCTCTTCTTCGTGGGCGAGCTCGGCTCCGGCATGCCGGTCACCGAGAAGACCCCGAACCTGGGGCCGCGGGTCAGCGTGCTCGACGGCAAGGGCCAGCGGGTGGCGCGCTTCGGCGGCCAGTTCGCGAGCGAGAAGCCGGGGGAGTTCATCGCGCCCCACGGGCTCGTGGTCGACTCGCACGGTGATGTCTACGTGGGCGAGGTCTCCTACACCGGCTACGGGCAGTTCCTGAAGCCGCCGCGGGAGATGCGCTCCTTCCAGAAGTTCAAGCGCCTGGACTAGGTAGTCGAAGGGGGCCTCGACGGCCCCCTCCGAGCCTCCCCGGGACAGTTGTGCCGGCAAAGCCGGCGCTCGAACGGGCGCTATTCTGAGCCGGTCGCGATCGGGAAGAAGCGGGCGGTGGCCTTCGCCACGATCTCGCCGCTCTCCCAGTCCTCGATGGTGGCTTCCAGATCGAGGTACTTGCCCGAGTCGAGCACCGCGCGGCCGCGCCCGAGCAGCGGGCGCTCGATCGGCGTCCCCTTCACGTAGCGCACCGTCAGCTCCCCGGTGACGTAGAGGCGGCCGGTGTGGTTCACCGCCGCGCCCGCGAGCACCTCGTCGAGATAGGCGGCCACGATGCCGCCGTGGGCCGAGCCGGGCGGGCCCTCGAAGCGCCGCGGGATGAAGATCGGCGAGAGCACCTCCCCGTCGCCGGTGAACGTCCGCACGCGCAGGCCGATGTCGTGCGCGGGGCCGCAGCCGAAGCAGTGATGAAAGCTCGAGCGCGGCCCGCTGAACTTGACCTCGGGGAGCGAGGCGAACCGCTCCCCGAAGGGCGGCTCGAGCGGCGGGTCGTGGATCACCTGAAGTAGGACCGGAGCAGCGGCTCCCAGGCCGCGAGCGGCGCGGTCGCCTTGCCGACCACCTTGGCCAGATCGTCCCAGCGCCGCAGGCGGAGCGCGTCGCCGAGCCAGGGATGCGCGGCGTGGCGCGCGACCTCCTCGGGGCTCATGAGCCCGCCCTGAAGCGTCATGGTGTGCTGGGAGGCGGGCGAGAGCGTGGCGTGGTAGCCGGGCTCGGTGGAGCAGAGGTAGCGCTTGGCGTCGGCGTGCATGCGCACGAGCCAGGCCACCCGCTCCGGCACGTAGGGCGCGATCAGCTCCGCCCCGACTTCATGGTGGCCGCGGGCGCCCGCGCGGCCGCCGCCGACGCGGTCCCCGATCAACGCCTGGTCCACCGCGAACCGACCCACGTCGTGGAGCAGGCAGGCCAGCGTCAGCTCCTCGTCGGCCCCCGCCTCCCGCGCCAGCTCCGCGCACTGGAGCGCGTGGGCCAGCTCGGAGACGCGCTCGGCTCCGTAGCGGCGCGCGGCGGAGGTGGCCATCGCGTCGAGGAGGCGATCGGTCAGACCGGGAGGCTGGGCGGGCATCGACCTGGAGTATACTCGCCCCGCGGTAGCTCGATCATGACCATGAGGTGAAACGATGCCCGTGACCGTGAAGGTCATTACCGACGGCCCCCTGATGGTGAAGGGCGAGTGCGAGGTGCAGGACGGCCAAGGCAACGCCATCCCCGGCAAGGGCGGGGACAGTATCTTCCTCTGCCGCTGCGGCAGCTCGGCCAACAAGCCCTTCTGCGACGGCGCCCACAAGAAGATCGCGTTCAAAGGCTGACGAAGCCCTCTTCATCCCCCTCTCCCCTCCGGGGAGGGGGCAGGGTGAGGGGCGGGTGCGGCTACCCCCGCCCCAGCCTCACCGCGATCGCGAAGGCGGCGACGCCGACCAGCGCGATGAAGATCGGGGTGTGCGTCTCTCCGAGCAGCCCGCAGATCAGCGGGCCGAGGAAGATCGCCCCGTCCACGCCGACGCGGTAGACGCCCGTTCGCCAGCCGAGCCGGGTCACGTCCGTGTGCTCGCGGATGACCCCGAGCGGGAGCATCCAGCCCGCCATCCCGAGACCGAACAGCGCGCAGCCGACGACGAGGAGCGGCAGCGAGCCCAGACCGACCGCGAGGAGTCCGGACCCCAGCGTGACCGCCACCGCGGTCAGCACGGGCAGCCGCCCGATGCGGTCGGCCACCCAGCCCACCGGCAAGAGCACGATCAGGTCCACGAGCTGCGCCAGCGAGAGCAGGCCGGAGATGCCGGCGCGGTCGAGCCCGAACTCCCGCGTCCCGCGCAGCGGGATCACGAACTGGCTCACCGCGGACCAGGCGAGGGCCATGACCACGCCGAGCGCGAACATGAGCCGGATGATCGGCGGCAGCGCGACCCCCCGCGCCGGGGTCTTCCCCGTCGTGGCCCGGGTGGCCGCGGGCGGCGCGGCGGGGAGGTGGCGGCGGAACTTGCGGGTCAGCACGAGCGTGCCGGCCAGCGACAGCAGCACGGGTCCGGCGGCGGTCAGCAGGGTCAAGTTCCACGGCCAGCGCTCCGGGAGCAGGCCGACGAGGGTGAGCCCGCCGAGCACGCCCAGCATTCCCGAGAACTCGAGCGTGTTGAGCCGCATGGAGGCGCGCGGGCCCTCCCGATCCTGCAGCACCGCGGTGAGGCTGCCGACCATCACCAGCGTGTGCGCGAGGCCGGTCAGGAGCCGGCCCAGCACCAGGATCGGGAACGGGCCCGCGGTGGACAGCAGCAGCATCCCGGCGAGCAGCGTGACCGGCGCCAGCGTGAGCGAGGTGGCGAGGTGGCGGGTGGCGAGCGCGCCGGCGGGCAGATCCGCGGCCATCCGCGCGAAACCGAAGGAGCCGGCGAGGACGCCGAGCTGCCAGTCGGGCAGCCCCTGCGCCCGCGCGATCTCGGGCAGCAGCGGGCCGAACGCGCCGACGCACACCGTGCTGGCGAAGACGACCAGGCACAGGAGCACCGTGCCGGACAGCGGGGGCGCGGTCACCGCCGAGGGCGGCTCAGGGCTCGAAGCGGCGCTCGGGCCACCACGGATAGAAGGGCGGCATGTCGGTGCTGGGCCGCTGGGTGAAGCGCGGCGGGCGCTTCTCCAGGAACGACGTCACGCCCTCGTAGGCGTCGGCCGAGCGGCCCGTCCAGTCCATGCAGCGCGAGTCCAGGCGGTGCGCCTCCATCGGGTGATCGGCGCCCAGCAGCCGCCACATCATCTGCCGCGCGAGCGCCACCGAGATCGCGGAGGTGTTCCGGGCGATCTCGAGCGCCAGCTCGCGGGCCGCGGGCAGGAGCTGGTCGGGCGCGACCACGCGGCTCACGAGACGGCCCGCGAGCGCTTCCTCCGCCGGGAAGACTCGCCCGGTGTACACCCACTCCGCGGCCTGGCTCGGGCCGACCAGGCGAGGCAGGAACCACGTGCTGGCCGCCTCCGGCACCACCCCGCGGCGCGCGAACACGAAGCCGATCCGCGCGGCGGTCGAGGCGATGCGGATGTCCATCGGCAGCGTCATGGTCACGCCGAACCCCACCGCGGGACCGTTGATGGCGGCGATCAGCGGCTTCTTCATGTCGAAGATGCGGAGGGTGACGCGCCCGCCCCCGTCGCGGTGCTCCCCTTGCGCCTCGCCGCGGCCCCGGGCGACGCGGTCGAAGGTCCGGGCGCCCCCGGAGAGGTCCGCCCCCGCGCAGAACGCCCGCCCCGCCCCGGTGACGATCATCGCGCGGACCGCGTCGTCGGCGTCGGCCAGATCGAGGACCGCGAGCAGCTCCTCGAGCATCACGGTGTTCAGCGCGTTGAGCTTTTCCGCCCGGTTCAGGGTGACGGTGGCCACTCCGTCCGCCACCTCGTAGCGCAGCGCCTCGAAGGGCCGGGCGCTCACGGCGCCCCGTCCTCGGCCTCGCCCTGCTTGAGCTTGCGGAAGACGGTCTTGGGATCGATGCCCAGCATCTTGGCGGTGAGCGTCTTGTTGCCGTGGTTGAGGCGGAGGGTCTCCTCGAGCAGGCGCGCCTCGACCTCGGCCAGCGGCGTGCCCACCCGGATCTGGAACACGCCCTCGGGCACCGCCGCCGCGCCGCTCCCCTCGCCGGCCCCCTGCGGGCCGCCGCGCACCAGCATCACCGGGCGCTCCCGCACCGCGTCGGGCAGATCGGCCACGTCCACGCGGGCGCCGCGGGCCAGCACGACCGCGCGCTCGACCACGTTCTCCAGCTCGCGCACGTTCCCCGGCCACGAGTAGGCCTCGAGACAGCCGAGCGCCTCGTCGCTGAAGCCGTCGAGCTGGCGGTTGTTCTTGGCCGCGTACACGCGCAGGAAGTGCTGCGCGAGCACCGGCACGTCCTCGTGCTTCTCCCGGAGCGGCGGAACCTGGATCGTGATGACGTTCAGCCGGTAGAAGAGATCTTCCCGGAAGCGCTTGTCGCGCACGAGCGACGCGAGGTCCTGGTTGGTGGCGGTCACGATGCGCACGTCCACCCGGATCGTCTTGGAGCCGCCGACCCGCTCGAACTCGCCCTCCTGGAGCGCGCGCAGGATCTTGGGCTGGGTCACCGGGGAGAGGTCGGCGATCTCGTCGAGGAACAGGGTGCCGCCGTCCGCCAGCTCGAAGCGGCCCTCCCGGCGCCCGGCCGCCCCGGTGAACGCGCCCTTCTCGTAGCCGAACAGCTCGGACTCGAGCAGCGTCTCGGGCAGCGCCGCGCAGTTGACCGCGACGAACGGCCCGTTGCGCCGGCTCGAGCGATCGTGGATGGCGCGGGCCACCAGCTCCTTGCCGGTGCCGCTCTCGCCCTGGATGAGCACGGTGGCCGAGCTGTCCGCGACCTGCTGCACGAGAGTCATGAGCCGGCGGAAGGCGGGGCTGGTCCCGATCATGTTGCCCTGCCGCAGCAGATCGTCGAGGCGCTTCTGCAGCGCCCGGTTCTGGGCGATGAGGTCGCGGCGCTCGAGGGCCTGCCGCACCACCTTGGTGAGCTGGGCGCGCTGGAAGGGCTTGGTGAGGAAGTCGGTGGCCCCGTCCTTCATCGCCCGCACCGCCTCCTCCACGGTGCCGAACGCGGTGAGCAGGATCACGTCCACGTCGGGCGCGACCGCCTTGGCCTCGCGGAGCAGCTCGAGCCCGGTGAGCCCCGGCATCTTGAGGTCGGAGAGCACGAGGTCCACCCCGCCCTCCTGCAGGCGCTCGAGCGCGGCCTGCCCGTCGGCGGCCAGCACCACCGCGTAGCCCTCGCGGGTGAGCGTGCGCTCCAGGCTCTGGCGGACCGCGGGATCGTCGTCGGCCACCAGCAGCGTCGCGAGCGGCGGCCCGGGCTCAGCCATGGGCCGCCGCCTTCTGGACGGGCACGGTCATGGTGAAGGTCGCGCCCGCCCCGGGCGCGCTGTGCCAGCGGATCTTCCCGCCGTGCTCCTCGACGATCTGGCGCGAGATGGACAGGCCGAGGCCGGTGCCCTGCGGCTTGGTCGTGAAGAACTGCTCGAACAGCCGCCGGCCCACCTCGGGCGAGATGCCGGCGCCGCTGTCGGTGACCGAGATCTCCACCGTGTCGCCCGTGCACGCGGTGGTGAGGGTCACGCTGCCCCCGTGGGACACCGCCTCCATCCCGTTCTTCACCAGGTTCAGCACCGCCTGGCGGAGCAGCGTGCGGTCGATCTCCATCGGCGGCACCGCGGGGTCCGTCTCCACCTTCACCGCGATGCCCTGGCGCGCGGCGAGCGGCCGCACGAACTCCGCGACCGCGCTGACCATGTCGTTGACGGAGTCTTCCTCGAACTGGGGGCGCGGGAAGCGCGCGAAGGCCAGGTACTCCTCGGTGAGCGCGTCGAGGGCCCCCACCTGGTCGCGGATCGCTGAGATGAGCGCGGTCGCCTCGGTGCCGTCCTCGCTCACCCGCCCCTGCACCATGTCGCCCAGCAGCTCCGCGTTCAGCCCGATGGCCGCGATGGGGTTGCGCACCTCGTGCGCGACCTTCAGCGACAGCCGGCCCACCGTGGCCATGCGCTCGGCCTCGACCAGCTCTTCCTGGGCGGCCCGCAGGCGGGTCAGCGTCCCGGTCAGCTCCGCGTTGAGCCGCTCCACCTCCAGGCGGGCGCGGCGCTCGCGGTCGGCGACGTGGCCGACCGCGAAGGCGGGCAGCCCGACGAAGGCCATGAGGTTCACCACCGCGGTCCACGCGGCCGCGGGCGGCGCCAGGCTCGCCGCCGCCCAGTAGAGCAGCCCGGCCACGAGGGTGAGGAACAGGCCGACCCAGCGGCCGAAGTAGTAGGCGTTGACCGCGACCAGCGGGAAGAACAGGTTGACGAACGGGCTGTCGCCGCCGCCGGTCAGGAACAGCAGGAGGAAGACGAGCAGCAGATCGATGCAGAGGGCGGTGATGAAGATGCGGCGGGTGGCCCGCGGCGTCACCGTGACCAGCGCGAAGATTCCCGCCTTGTAGAGGCCGAACCAGATGACGACCGAGAAGACGTCGACGCGATGGCGCGGGCGCAGCGGCAGGAGCCCCAGCGTGGCGAGGCCGCCCACCATCACGAAGGCGAGGAGCACCGCGAACAGCCGCTCGTCCCGCTCGAGAGGCCGGAAGAGCCCGGCCCAGGGCGCGCGAGAGGGGGCGTTCACCGCCATGACGGGGCACACACTATCACGGCGCCGGGGACTCCGCTTCCACGCGCCGGAGCAGCGGGAGGGCGAGCAGCGGGAGCAGGCTGATCAGCCCCACCCAGATGAGCAGGCGGCCCAGGTTCCCGTAGTCCTGCTGCGTCACGCCGAAGACGGTGTTGAGGTAGCGGGTGCCGAGCTCGCTGGCGGAGAGCGCGAGGTTCATGAGCGAGGCCATGATCGCGAACATGGTGGCCTCCGCCCCCCGCGGCGCGGTGCGCGCGATGAGGGCGAGCATGGGCACCATGCTGAGCTGGCCCAGCGGCGCCGAGATCGTGGTGTCGATGAACACGAACGTGCGCGGGCTCATCCCGAACCATTCGTTCACGCCGTAGAACAGCCCGATGGTGGGCAGGTAGAGCACCGCCCCCGCGATCGTCACCCAGAAGAGGGTGTAGCTCACCGGACGATGGGTGATCGGCTTCCGGAAGACGATGAGGCCGGCCAGGCTCAGCATCGCGCTCACCTGGGCGAGGATGCCGAGGAACTCCTGATCGAAGCCGAGGTGGTCGATCATCCAGTAGCTGAACCCCTGCCCCGCGGACGGGACGGCCCGGAAGCAGAAGATGGCGAAGGCCGCGATCGCCACCGCACGGGAGATGCCCACGCGCTGGAGCAGCATCACGATGAGCCCGCCCGAGACCACCAGGATGATCTCCTGGCCGAACGGGACCGAGAGCGCCTCCAGCGCGACGCCGAGCGCCGCGTAGCCGAGGCCCACCAGCACCACGAGCCGCGACTTGCCCGCCCCCAGGGGATTCGCGGCGTCGCCGGGCGCCACGCGGGGGGTCTCGCGAGGAATCAGCCACGACGCCGCCATCACCAGCACCGGCAGCAGGAGCGCGACCGCGAAGACGAGGCGCGCGCCGAGCGCGCCCGCGAGCCACCCGCTCAGGTAGCCCACGCTGATCGTGCCCACGAGCAGGGCCATGCGCCCGAGCGTCTGGATCTGCTTCACTTCCTCGTCGGTCCGGGCGAGCTCCACGCTCAGCGCGTCGGCCACCACGTCCTGGACCATGTAGCCCACCGCGATGATGACCATCGCGGCGAGGTAGGTGGCCTTGGTCGAGGCGGTGGTGGCGAGCCACCCGTAGCCCACGAAGGTCAGCAGGGCGCCGAGCAACAGGTAGGAGACGCGGCGGCGGCCGAAGATCGGGTGCACGTCGGAGGCCACGCCGGCCACCATCTTGGTGCTCCACGGCAGCGCGACCCAGAAGGCGATGGCCGCGGCCTCGGCCGGCGTGATGCCGAGCGCGTCCTTCTGGAAGTAGAGCAGCGCGATGCTCGTGATCCCGCTCGCCCCGTAGCAGAAGTAGGTGACGAGCACCGGAAGGTACGCCAGGCGTACGTTTCCGAAGAGGCGGCGCAGGAGCCCGGCGGGCGCCGGCGCCGCGGTGGCTTCCGCGGTGATCTCGACCGGGTCCGGCAGGACGGGCTCGGGCATGCGGCCAGTCTAGCGCACTGCGACCACCCCCGTTCCGGAGCGGGCCGGACCCTTGACGCGAGCCCCTCCCGACCGTTACCGTCAGCGCCATGACCATGGCCGGCAAGGGGGTGCTCGCGTTCTGGCACGACGTGGCTCCGGGCGGTGAGGCGGAGTTCGACCAGTGGCACCTGCGCGAGCACATTCCGGAGCGGGTGGCGGTGCCGGGCTTCCTCCGCTGCCGGCGCTACGTCACCCTGGGCGAGCCGCCCCGGTACTTCTACTTCTACGAGACGGAGTCGCTCGACACGCTGCAGAGCCCGGCCTACCTGGCCCGGCTGGGCGATCCGACGCCGTGGACCAAGAAGACGCTGCCGCTGGTGCGCAACAACAAGCGCACCGCGTGTCGCCTCGTCGCGAGTGTGGGCGCGGGCCTGGGCGGCGTGATCGCGACGCTCGAGCTCGGGCCGCGGGCCGGGCGCGAGGACGAGCTGCGGGCGTGGCTGACCGGCACCGCGCTCCCCGCCGCGGTCGAGCGCGGGGGCGTCACCGCCGCTCACCTGCTGGAGGGCGACGCGGGCGTGAGCACCGCCGCCAAGAGCGACGAGAAGAAGCTGCTCGCGACCCCCGACGCGCTGGTGCGCTGGGTCGTGCTGGTCGAGGGCATCGACCTGGCCGCGATCGAGTCCGCCGGCCGGGACCTGCTCGGAGCCGAGGCCCTCGCCCGCCGGGGCGCCACCGACGACGTCACGCGCGGGTTCTACCGCCTGCAGCTCGTATCCGGAAAGTAGGCCGGGCGCGCGGCTCGCCGATCGAGCCGTGATCTACGCGAAGGCCTTCTTCGACCTGCAGCTACGGTTCGCCGAGACGGTCACGCGCCTGTCGGGAATGCCGCAGGCGCGCGCGCTGCTCGAGTACACCAACCTCTACATCCGGTTCGGCCTGGGCCACGGCTTCGACCCCGCGCATCCGGTGTGGCAGGAGTACCTGGCCGGCCTGGGGGACGCGCGTGACATCGGCGAGTGGACGTATGCCTTCTACTCGAGACGCCCGGACGCCCCGGCCGCGCCATCCGTCGTGGCGACCTTCGGCTGCTTCTCCTACGCCCGGGCGGGCGATGAGCGGATCCGCCTGCACTTCGACAATGCCGAGACGGACGGCCGCTCCCCCCTGGCCGTCGACCGCGTCCCGCGGCGCTCGGCGGAGCTGGCCGCCCTCTTCGAGCACGTGAAGCGATCCCCCGGCCCGCCGCGACAGGTCCGGGGCGTTTCGTGGCTCTACAATCTCGAGGCGTATCGGCGGCTGTTTCCGGGCTCGTACGTGGCGACGGCTCGGGCGGTCTCCGATCGATTCCAGCACATGCCGCTCTGGGGGCAGTTCGTGGACCGGCAGGGCGCGATCAAGGCGGGCGCGGCGCGCCAGCTCCTGGAGCGGCTCGAGCGCCAGTCGAGCTGCGAGGGCCTGGACCGCTGCTTCCCCTTTCAGCCGCTCTCGGTCGAGGCGCCGGTGCAGGACTTCTACGGCTTCTACCGGCTCTAGTCGCCCAGGGCGGGCCGGCGCGTGTGCCAGTCGGTGGCCTGCTGATAGGCGTGGCCGAGGCGCAGCACGGTCGCCTCCTCGAAAGGGCGGCCCACGAGCTGGAAGGCGAGCGGGAGACCCGCGCGCGAGAAGCCGCAGGGCAGGCTCAGCGCGGGCAGGCCGAGGCCGTTGAAGGGGCGCGTGAGCCGGGAAAAGCGGCCCTGGCGCACGATGATTTCCTCGAGCGGGCCTTCCAGCGCGGCCCCGAGCGGCGGCGCGGGCTCCGGAATGACCGGCGCGGCCAGCACGTCCACCTCGGCCCAGACGTCGCGCGAGAAGGCGCGGGCCAGGCGCGCGCGCAGCCGGAGCGCCTGGAGGTAGTCGTAGGCGGGCACCCGCAGCCCCAGCTCGAGGCGCGCGCGCGTGAAGGCGGCCAGCTCGTGCGGCTTCTCCCGGAGCAGGCCCGCGTGGAGCGCGGCCGACTCGCTGCGCGAGATGATGCTCGTCAGGTCGTTCACCATCTGCGGATCGGGCAGGCGCACTTCCCTGACGCGCGCGCCGAGCGAGGCGAGCGTGGCGACCGCCGCCCGCACGCCCGCCTCCATCTCCGGGTCGATGCCCTGGAAGAAGAAATTCTCGGGCACTCCGACCCGCAGCGCACCCGCCCGCCCGTCGAGCGCCGCGACGTAGTCGGGCACGGGCCGCGGGCTCGCGGTCGCGTCGAGCGGATCCGCGCCCGCCATCGCCTGCAGCATGAGCGCGCAGTCCTGGGCGGTGCGCGCCATCGGGCCCAGGTGATCGTTCGACCAGGACAGCGCCATGCCGCCCGCGCGGCTCACCCGGCCATAGGTCGGCTTGAGCCCGGTGATGCCGCAGGCCGCCGCGGGCAGTCGGATCGATCCGCCGGTGTCGGTACCGATCGCGCCGTACGCGAGCCCGGCGGCCACCGCCACCCCGGACCCGCTCGACGAGCCGCCCGTGCAGCGCTCGGGGTTCCAGGGGTTGCGGGCATGGCCGTGATGCGGATTGTCGCCGAGGGCCCCCATGGCGAGCTCGGTCATGTTGAGCTTGCCGAGGGTGACGGCCCCCGCGCCGACGAGCCGGGCCACCGCGGTGCAGTCCTGCTCCGCGGTGAAGTAGCGGGCGGTCCGGGTGCCGCAGGAGGTGGGCAGCCCCGCGATGAAGCACAGATCCTTGAAGGCCATCGGCACGCCGTGGAGCGGGCCGGTGGCGGCCCCGTCTCGCCCCGCCGCCTCCCGGCGCCGGGCGGTGGCCAGCGCCCCCTCGGCGTCCACCATGACGAAGGCGCGCAGCCGCCCGTCGAGCCGCTCGACACGGGCCAGGCACTCGCGGGTGGCCTCGACCGGCGAGACCTTGCCGGCGCGGATGGCGGCGGCCAGCGCGGCGATGGTCGGGAAGTCGCTCAGGTCGCGGCTCCGGGCGGCTCGGGCGCCTCGAGGGCGGCGATGAAGCGCGCGGGCTCCTCGGCCAGGGAGAGCTCGCCCGCGAGGCGCTCGATGAGGCCGAGGAGGTCGGCCAGCTCGGCCTGCTGGAACTTGTTCGTGTTCTCGCTCATGCCGGGAGGATACAATGAGCCGCGCCCAAGGGCAGCACCGATCCCAGAGAGGAGAACCCCATGCGGAGAATGCGGACTGTCTCGTGGCTGATGCTCGGCCTGGCCGGCCTGCTCGTGTCGGTGGCCCCGGCGGCGGCCCAGAAGAAGACGCTGGTCGTCGCCCTGAACCAGGACCCGGACCTCCTGGACCCGACCCTGTCGCGGACCTACGTCGGCCGCATCATCTTCGCGCACATGTGCGAGAAGCTCTACGAGATCGACGAGAACCTCCGCATCTCGCCCCAGCTCGCCGCCGCGCTGCCCACCATCTCGGACGCGGGCAAGACGGTCACGATCAAGCTCCGCAGCGGCGTCAAGTTCAACGACGGCACCGCGATGAACGCGGAGGCGGTGAAGTTCTCCCTCGACCGGCACCGCGAGATGAAGGGCTCCAACCGGCGCAGCGAGCTCGAGCCGGTCAACGCGGTCGAGGTGGTGGACCCGCTCACGATCCGGCTCCGGCTCAAGAGCGCCTTCGCCCCGCTGGTGGCCACCCTGGCCGACCGCTCCGGCATGCCGGTCTCGCCCGCCGCGGTCAACAAGCTGGGCGACAAGTTCGCCACCGCGCCGGTGTGCGTGGGGCCGTGGTCCTTCGTGGAGCGCGTGCCGCAGGACCGCATCGTGCTGGAGAAGTCCACCCACTACTTCGACCCCGGCCAGGCGCGCTTCGACCGGCTCGTCTTCCGCATCATCCCCGACGACAACGTGCGGGTGGCCAACCTGCGCTCGGGGGACATCGACTTCATGCACCAGGTGGCGCCCACCGACTCGGTGAACCTGAAGAAGGAGGGCCGCTTCGACGTCTCGAGCGTCACCGGGATCGCCTATTCCGGCATCACCATCAACCAGCGCAACAAGACCGGGAAGACCCAGCCCGCCGGTGATCTGGGCACCCCCCTCGCCAACGACCCCCGGGTGCGCGAGGCCTTCGACCTGAGCATCGACCGCGAGGCCCTCAACCAGGTGGCGTGGGACGGCCAGTACACGCCGGGCTGCACGCCCATCTCCCCGGTGAGCCCCTTCCACGACAAGAGCCGGAAGTGCCCGGGGCGCGACGTGGCCAAGGCGAAGCAGCTGCTCGCGGCGGCGGGCGTCGCCGGCGGCTACAGCTTCGAGCTCACGATCGTGAACGACCCGCAGGCGCGTCGCGTCGGCGAGGTGATCCAGGGCATGGCGCGCGAGGCGGGCTTCAACATCACGCTGCGGCCGTCGGAGTTCGCCTCCGCCCTCACCGACGACGACAACGGCAAGCTGCAGGCGTTCGCCATCGGCTGGAGCGGCCGCGTGGACCCAGACGGGAACATGCACCAGTTCCATACCTGCGGGGGCAGCCTGAACACCACGCACGTCTGCGACGAGATCATCGACGCCCTGCTGAACAAGGCTCGCGAGGTCAGCGACCAGGGGCAGCGCGCCCAGCTCTACCGCGACGCGATCGAGAAGATCACGAGCGGGCGGCGCAACATCATCTACCTCTACCACGCGAACTACATCGTCGCGTTCCCCAAGAACCTCAAGGGCTACAAGGCGGTGCCGGACGGGTTGATCCGCATCAAGGGCACGTCCTGGAACTAGCGTAGCCCGGTGGCCGAGTTCCTGGTCCGGCGGGTCGCGATCTCGATCGTGACCCTGTTCGTGATCAGCCTCATCGTCTTCACCGGGGTGCGGATGATCCCCGGCGACCCGGCCCGCGTCATGGGCGGCACCGACGCGGACGCGGCCGGGCTCGCCGAGATCCGGCAGAAGTACGGGCTCGACGATCCGATCCCGCTCCAGTACCTGCGCTGGATCGGCCTCGCGCTCCGGGGGGACCTCGGCGAGTCCATCCGCACCCGCGAGTCGGTGGTGTGGACCGTCGCGCGCAAGCTGCCCATCACGATCGAGCTGGCCGGGCTCTCCCTGCTGATCGCGCTGGCCATCGCCATTCCCGCCGGGGTCTTCTCGGCCGCGCGCCGCAACACGGTGTGGGATCTGCTGGCCAATGCGGTCTCTCTCTGCGGCCTCTCGGTGCCGAGCTTCTGGCTCGGCATCATGCTGATCCTCTTCCTCTCGGTGCGCCTGCACTGGCTGCCCGCCTCGGGCTTCGTCCCGCTGTGGGAGAGCCCGCTCGCCAACCTCCAGCGGATGATCATGCCCGCCTTCGTCCTGGGCGCCGGCCTCGCCGCGGTGCTGATGCGCCAGACGCGCAACAGCATGATCGAGATCCTGAGCGCGGACTACATCCGCACCGCGTGGAGCAAGGGGCTGGCCGGCCGCGCGGTCATCTTCCGGCACGCCTTCCGCAACGGGCTCATCCCGGTCGTCACGATCCTGGGGCTGCAGACCGGCGCCCTCATGGGCGGCGCGGTCGTGACCGAGCAGATCTTCGTGGTGCCGGGATTCGGGCGGCTCATCGTGGAGGCGGTGTTCACCCGCGACTACCCGCTCGTGCAGGGCGTGGTGCTGATCACCGCCTCGGTCTACGTCTTCGTGAACCTGCTGGTGGACGTCTCCTATTCCCTGCTGAACCCGCGGATCCGCATCGGAGGCGCCGCCGGTGGCGGCTAGCTCGGCCGGCCGGCTCTGGCGGCGACTGTGGCGCCGGCCGCCCGCGGTGGCGGGTGCGATCGTCGTGCTCTTCTTCGTCGCGCTCGCGGTGGGCGCGCCGTGGATCGCGACCTCCGATCCGCAGCGCTCCGACTACGGCAAGATCCGGAAGGCGCCCACCGCGGCCAACCCGTTCGGCACCGACGATCTGGGGCGCGACACCTTCTCGCGCGTGGTGTGGGGCACGCGCGTCTCCATGCAGGCCGGGGTATTCTCGATCGTGCTCGCGATCGCCATCGGCGTGCCCGCCGGCCTCGCGGCCGGATCCCAGCGCGGCGCGATCGACCAGCTCATCATGCGCCTCACCGACGCGTGGCTGGCCTTCCCGTTCCTCATCCTGGCCATCGGCCTGGTGACGATCATGGGCGCCTCGCTCACGAATGCGACGGTGGCCATCGGGCTCGCGGCCACGCCCACCTACATCCGGCTCACGCGCGGGCTCGTGCTCTCCACCCAGGAGGAGGAGTACGTGCAGGCCGCGCGGGCGCTGGGCGCGGGCGGCCTGCGCACGATCCTGCGCCACATCCTGCCCAACATCACGAGCGCGCTCCTCGTGCAGGCCACCGTGTCGATCCCGGCCGCGATCATCGCCGAGGCGATTCTCTCGTTCCTGGGGCTGGGCGTGCAGCCGCCGACGCCGAGCTGGGGCACGATGCTGGCCACCGCTCAGCAGTTCCTGGAGACGGCCCCGTGGATGGCGTGGTGGCCGGGCCTGGCCATCTTCTCGCTGACGCTCTCGTTCAACCTCGCGGGCGACGGCCTCCGCGACCTGCTCGACCCCAAGGACTACTAGGCCGCGGGCGCCAGCAGCGCGGTCAGATCGCGCACGTCCTTCAGCGTTTCCGCCCGATCCACGATCTCCACCACGGCGCGGGCCCGGTCGGCGCCCAGCACATCCGATACCAGCGCGACGAACTTCTCGACGACTTCCTCCCGCGGCACCGGATCCGCGAAGTCCCCGCGGACCACCGTCGTGGAGCCGGTCAGGATGCGCCCGTCCTTCAGCGCCACCTCGACGCGCGCGGTCGGGTAGTCGACCGAGCGCGGTGACATCTTCGGGTCCACGCGCACCTCGACTCGCGCGGCCAGGCTCCGGATCCGCGGGTCGGAGAGGGCGGGCTCGACGAAGGCGGAGACGTCCGCGCGCCCCAGCACGAGCGCGGCCGCCACCGCGTACGGGATCGAGAACTTCGCCTCCAGCATGGAGGTGGGCGCGGGCTCCGCCATGCGCGGCCCGAACGGGATCGTGGTCACCACCACGCGCTTCACCTGATCGGCCGCGAGGCGCTCCGCCCTAGCGATCGCCAGCAGGGAGTCGAGCGCGAAGTGGTTGTAGCGGCAGCACGCGTAGAGCTTGAAGTAGTTCTGCTCGATGCGCAGCGGCGCGCCGAGGCCGTCGAGGGCGCGGGCGGGCTCGAAGCGGTCGGCCAGGATGGTGCCGTAGACGTCGCTCGGGGCGTCGGCCAGCCCGGTGAACCCGGCGCGATGGAGATCCACCGCGAGGATGCCCTCGAGCCCGGAGCGCCCCGGGTAGGCGTTGCGGATCGTCACGCCCTCGAGCGCGGTGGTCCAGGTGTTGGCCGGGCTCATGCTCGCCGCGAGATTGATCACCGACCGCACGCCCGCCGCGTCGAGGCCCGCCAGCCTGGCCGCCGCCACCGCGGTGCCGATGGTGCCCCACGTCCCGTGCGAGTGGACGTTGGCCTTGGGCGTCGTCGCGCCGCCGAGGCGCGAGCAGACCTCGTAGCCGGCGACGACGGCCTCGAGCAGCCGCGCCCCGTCCGCGCCCGCGTCCTCGGCCACCGCGAGCGCGCCCGGAATCACGTGGATGGCCGGGTGGCCGCCGCCCAGACGGCTCCCCTCGTCCACCTCGAGCGCCACCCCCGCGGTCGCATTCACGAACGTCGCGAGGAGCGGATCCGCCTTGCCCGCGTGGCCCACGAGCGTGGCGGTGGCGCGCGAGCGCCGGTCGCGCATGGCCTCGGCGAGGCGGCGATTCTCGGGCTGCGCGCTGCCCGCGACCATCGCCCCGATCGTGTCCAGGAGCACGAGCCGCGCCGCGCGCATCGCCGCGTCGCTCAGCCGCTCCGCGGCGACGTCCTCGACGAAGGCCGCGAGCCGGTCGAGGTAGTCCGTCATCGCGCGCGCCCTACCCGGCGCCGCCCGCGATCGGCGCCACCGGACCCGTGCGCGCCAGGTAGCGGCCATAGCCCGGCTTCTGCTCGAGCCGGCCCTGGTTGAGCAGCACCTGTCCGCGCAGCACGGTCATCCACGGCCGTCCCTTGGACTTCCACCCCTCGTAGAGCGTCCAGCCCGCGATGCCGTGATGATCGGCCACCTGGATCGTGCCGTCCGCGTCGGGATCGATGATGGTCAGGTCGGCGTCCGCGCCCACCCGGATCGCGCCCTTCCGCGGGTAGAGGCCGAAGATGCGCGCGGGGTTCTCGGCCATCACCCGCGCCAGCCACGTCACCGGCATCCCACGCTTGACCACGCCCTCGCTCCACATCAGCGGCAGCAGCGTCTCGATGGAGGGGCTGCCGAATGGCACCGGGTTGCCCTTGCCGTCCACGAAGATGTTCTTCCAGCCCGGCTCCTTGAGCTCCTTGCGCCGCGGCGAGTGATCGCTCGCCACCGTGGCGATGTAGCCCTCGCGGCTGCCGCCCCACAGCGCGTCGCCGTCGCCTCCGCCGATCGGCCGGAGCGGCGGGCCGATCTTGGCGAGCGGGCCCCACGACTCCATCTCCTTCTCGGTCAGCAGCATGTACTGCGGGCACGTCTCGGTCCACACCCGCTGGCCGCGGGCCTGCGCGGCCTTGATCCGCTCGAGCCCACCCTTGGTCGAGAGGTGGACCACGTACACCGGGCACTTGGTCATCTCGCCGATGAGGATGGCGCGGTTGATCGCCTCCTCCTCGGTCCACGGCGGGCAGGTGGCCGGGAAGTCGGTGGGCTTCACCTTCCCCGCCGCGATCGACTTGTTCTCGAGGTGGTAGAGGATGTCGCCGTTCTCGCAGTGGAGCTGGCAGACGCCGCCCAGCGCCGCGATCTTCTCCATGACCTGGGCGATGAACTCGTCCGAGCACATGCGGTTCGGCCGCCGCTTGTAGGTCATGAAGATCTTGTAGGACGTCACCCCCTGCTCGAAGGCCTCCGCCAGCCCGTCCAGGATGTAGGGCTGGTTGTTCAAGATGAAGTGGAAGCCGAAGTCGATCACCGACTGCTGGCCGGCCTCGTCGCGCAGGCGCTTGAGCGCCTGGGGCAGCGTCTCGCGCGCCTGATCGTCGTACTCCACGAACGACAGCAGCGTGGTGAGGCCGGCGTGCGCGGCGGCCACCGGCCCGGTGTGCCAGTCGTCGTAGACCGCGCCCAGGTGCACGTGGCAGTCGATCAGGCCGGGCAGCACGTACTTGCCGGTGGCGTCGATGGTGCGCTCGGCGGGCGGCAGCATCGCCGCGTCTCCGAGGGCGACGATCTGGCCGTCCTTCACCGCCACCGCCGTCTCCAGCACCTCCGTCGGGGTGACGACGCGCCCTCCGCGCACCAGCAGGTCGAGACCCTTGGCCGCCATCGCTAGCTCCGCCGCGGGGTCGGCTGGGTCAGGAGCCCGTAGTGCTCGGGATGCCGGCGGCCGAGGAAGTCCCACCGCTTGCGCGCGGGGACCATCTGGTCGAGGTCGATCCGCGCGGCGATCAGCTCGTCGCCGGTGGTCGCGGCCTTGGCCACCACCTGCCCCATCGGGTTCACGATGCAGGAGCCGCCGATCAGCTCCATGCCGTCCTCGACGCCCGCCTTGGCGATGCCGACCACGAAGAGGTTGTTCTGGTAGGCGCCCGCGCGCAGGCACAGCTCGTTGAGATCGAGGGCCAGCGGCGACAGCGGCGTGTTGTAGCCGATCAGCACGATCTCGGCGCCCAGCAGGCCGAGGCTGCGGTAGGACTCGGGGAAGCGGCGGTCCTGGCAGATCGCAATGCCGACCTTGGCGCGGGCCGCGTCGAAGACCCGGTAGCCGCTATTGCCCGACTCGAAGAAGTGGGGCTCGTAGACCTGGGCGTGGCCGTCCGGCTGCTTCGCGCCCGGCAGGTGGATCTTCCGAAACGTCCCCGCGAGCTTGCCGGTCTCGTCGGTGAGGAGGGCGGTGTTGAAGTAGCGGCCCTGATCCTTCTCGCAGAAGCCCACGTGGCAGGCGATGCGGGCCTCGCGCGCCCGCTGCAGCAGCGGGGCCAGCGCCTTGGGCGGCATCTCGGTCTCGAAGAACTGATCGAAGTCGTCCCGCACTCGCTTGGGGAAGTAGGTGGTGAGCGCCATCTCCGGATAGGCCAGGATCTCGACGCCTTCCACCACCGCCTGGTCGAGCAGCGCGAGCATGCGCTCGACGATCTCCTCGCGGCTCGTGCCCTCGTTGTTGGGGCCCATCTGCGCGGCGGCAACCTTGATGTGGCGGGCCATGGGTCTCTCCTTTGGCACGTTCATACGTCAGCGCGGGCGGCTCCGCAAGTCGGCCAGCATCTCGATCAGCACCGCCCGGCACTGCTCGGGGCTCGTGACCTCGCGCGGAAAGCCGATCCGCCGCCCGTGCAGGCCGTCGGCGGCCCGGACGCGCAGCTTGAAGCCGAGGCGATCCACCGCCACCATCTCCGCCGCCTCCGCGGGCATATCGCCCAGGACGCGGGCGTACAGGACGAGCGCGTCGGCGTGATCGCGGTTCATGTGCTCGATGATGCCGGGGGCCGCGTCGGCGAGCGGATCCGGGCGGGCCGCCTCGTAGCCCGGGACCGCCAGCCAGTCCATCGCGCCGAAGCCGCCGACGAAGTAGACGTCGGCGACGTCGAGGCGCCAGAACGCGAAGTCGTCGAAGTCCACCCAGTGCACCGCGTTCGGATGGCGCGCGAGGTAGGCGTCGCGCGCGGCGGGCCGCTCGCCGGCCTCGAGGCGGCGGGCTGCGCCCATGACCGTGACCCGGGCGAGCGCGAGAGGATCGTCGCCGGGCTGGGCCACGAGCAGGCTCGCGCGCGGATCGACGGCGAGGTTCTGGGTGTGCATCGCGAGCGTGCTGATGAGGACGAGCGGCCCGCCGCGCTCGTCCGGCGCGTAGGGCATGATCGAGACGAACGGGTGGCCCGGGTGGCGCCGGGACAGCGTGCCCAGCGTGCCGGTGCGCCCCAGGTGGACGAGCGTGCGCGCCTGCTCGGCGAACGTGGGCTCGGGGGCGCCCGGCCCCGCCGGGCCCGCGCCCTGACCGTGGCGGCTCATGCGGGCACGCGCGCGAGCCGCTCGGCGAGGCGCCCCGCGCTCGGCGCCACGAAGACGGCCAGCGGCGCCTCGCGGTTGCGCACCGTCAGCTCGTGGCGCGCGTGGTCGGAGACGTCGAGCCGGGCCTGGACCGCGACTTCCTCCGAGAGCACCAGCTCGCACGCGTACTCCTTCGTCAGGGCCTCCAGGCGGGCCGCGACGTGCACGGTGTCGCCCACCGCGGTCAGGTACGTGGTGGACGCGTAGCCCATCTGGCCGACGACGGCGGGCCCGGTGTGAATGCCGATCCCGAGGCGCAGCGCGGTGTCGAGATCGTCGGCGAGAGCGCGGCTCAGCTCGTGCACGCGGGCGACCATCGCCGCCGCGGCCCGGACCGCCTGGCGCGAGCCCTCTTCCGGTCCTCGGCCGTCCACGCCGAAGAGGGCCATGACCCCGTCGCCCGTGAACTGGTTGACGATGCCGCCCGCATCCGTGATCGCGCCGCCCACCGCCTCGAAGTAGCGGTTGAGGATGAAGACGACGTCGTACGGGAGCTTGCGCTCGGCCAGCCGGGTGAACCCGCGCAGATCGGCGAACAGCACCGCGATGGTCAGCTCCTCGCCGTCGCGATGCCCGCTCGGGAGCGCCTCGGCCGGACCCGCCCCCGCGGGCACGAGCGGCACCACCGCGAGATCGCGCCGGGGCCGCACCTGGCAGGCCAGGCGCACGTGGGCGGGCGCCCCCACCCGCCCGAGCACGCGCAGCTCGTCCATCGTGGCCGCGGGCAGATGATCCTCGCCACGAATCACGCGCACGCGGCACGTCGAGCAGCGGCCGCGCCCTCCGCAGACCGAGGCGTGCGGGAGCCCCGCGAACCGGCTCGCCTCGAGGATGGTGAACCCGGCGGGCACGAGCACCTCGCGGCCGCCCGGATACTCGATGCGCACGCCCTGGCGTCGCCGGCTGTGCTCCCGGATGGCGCGGGCCGCCAGCACCAGCGCGATGGCGCCCAGATCGCCCCAGAAGATGGCGCGGGCCACCTGGCCCAGCACCTCCCGCTGCGCGGGGCTCGGCAGCCGGGCCTCGCGGATCACGGTCTGGACGAAGCCGGGCTCGCGCGCCCGCCGGCTCACCTCCTGGCCCGCGGCGGCGAAGCCGAGCAGCGCCAGGACCGGCACGAGCAGGAATCCGCTGAAGAGCGCCCGGGCGAGCCGCGGATACCAGGGCCGGAGCCTCAGCCAGAAGTGCAGCCCGATGCAGCCGTGGATCCAGGCCACCAGGAGCACGACGACCTGGCGCAGGCCCGCGATCGGATCGAGCTGCGAGAGCACCAGCACCACGAGCGTGTAGCTCGTCTGCGTCCCGGCCACCTCGTGCGCCAGCCGGGTACCCACCACGTGCCACACGAGCAGCGGCGGCACGAGCAGGCCCAGCGTGAGCTGGCTCGCTTCCCAGGCGGGCATGCGGAGCGTGCGCCGGCGGTAGAGCGCCCAGAGGGCGAGGAGGTTGTGGATGCCGAACGAGCCGTAGAGGGCGACGGTGCCCAGGAGGCTGCGCCAGACGAGGGTGAACCACTCCTGCCCTGCCGCCATCGCCTCGAGCGAGACGAGGCCGAGCGCGTGGTTGAGGAAGTGGGTCGTGAGGTACGTGAAGAGCACGAGGCCCGTCCAGAGGCGGATCTGCCGGACGACGGCCGCCGCTGAACGGGCCGGGGGCATGACGCGGGTCGCGGTCCTAGAGCTTGGTCCGGCCGCTCAGCTTGTCGAGGAAGCCGCCGAGCACCCGGTTGAACTCCTCGGGCTGCTCGAGATTCGACAGGTGCGAGGCGCGGCACAGCACGGCCAGCTCCGCGGTGGGCAGCGCCGCGTGGATCTCGCGCGCCATCTCCACCGGGGTGCCGGGGTCCTCCTCGCCCACGATCACCACCGCGGGGCAGCGGACGTCGCG
>DATFGS010000272.1:0-10803 GCA_035249225.1 Candidatus Methylomirabilota bacterium
CCCGCACGCCGAAGGCGCCGACGGTGGTCGCGGAGTTGGTGTCGACGACGTGATCGGTGTTCGCGGGGATCAGCGTGCCGTCGCCGGCGCGGAACAGGATGCCGGTGTCCGCCGCCGCCGGCGAGAGCGTCATCCTCACCGACTCGCCCGAATGCAGGCCGATCCCGTCGAGGCTTACCGGGCGTTTCACGGTCTGCTGGAAGTCCATGGCCATGGCCCTAGTAGGCAAGCAAAGTGCCATTGGGCGGCGTTATCCTCAACTATCTGTTTATATGGTGTTTCTGGGATACCAAGCAAAGTGACTGCTATGTAAGAGGTTGCACGAATGACACACCCCCCGGGGGCCCCTGTGTCCAATAAGCAACATCAGACCTCGAGGCTGGCCCGTAACCGGAACCCGTCCGGGAGGGGCTCCACGGCGAGACCATCGGGGCCGATCCCCCGGATCAGGGCCAGGACACGGTGCCGGGGGGCCTCCACCGGCTCGCCCCGGAGGAAGGCGTGGAGTCGGACCGGCTCGCCGCCGGCCGCGGGCGCGGCGTCGAAGACGGCGAACTCGATGGCGCGGCACGCGAAGCCTTCCACCTCGTGAACGTAGAGGCATTCCTCGAGCCAGCGCCGCAGTAGCGCGGGGATGCCGACGCCGTGCGCCCGCACCTCGCGCACCTCCCCCTCGTCCACCGACGCGGGATCCACCGCGGCGGCGAAGAGCGAGAGCGCGATGCGGGCGAAGGCGTCCGGCAGCGTGGAAGCCTCGACCAGGAGCTGCACGTCAGGCGGTGCCCAGGTCCCCGTACCGGGACTGGAGCAGCGCAACCGCCACCGCGCCCGCGGTCTCGGTTCGCAGCAGGCGCGGTCCGAGCGACGCGACGACGGCGCCGGCGTCCACGAGCCCGCGTACCTCGTCGGCGGTCAACCCGCCCTCCGGGCCCACGATCACCGACACGCGAGCGCAGGGTCCGGGCGGCAGGCGCCGCTCCAGCCCCGCCCGCTCCTCTTCCCAGAGGCAGACGAGCAGCCCGTTCGCGCCCGCCTCGCGCGCCCAGGAGGCGACGCCGCGCGGCGGCCCGATCTCCGGGACGGCCGCGCGGCCGCTCTGCTGGGCCGCCTCCTTGGCGATGCGCTGCCACCGGCCCAGCCGGGAGGTCCAGCGTGCGGGCTCGAGCCGCACCACCGTCCGCGCGGTCATGAGCGGGACCACGCGCGTGACGCCGAGCTCGGTGGCCATCCGGACGATCCCATCCATCTTGTCGCCCTTCGGGACTCCCTGGGCCAGGGTCAGGTCGAGCGGCGACTCGGTCGCGAGGGGGGCGCGGCCGACGATCAGGCCCTCGGCGCGCCGGGCCGTGATCGCGGTGAGCCGCACCGAGAGCAGCGCGCCGCCGTGGTCCACCGCCTGAACCAGGTCCCCCACCGCCGCCCGCAGCACGCGGCCCAGGTGATGGGCGGCGGCGGCCTCGAAGGCCACCCGATCGCCATCGACCGCGTCCGGACCGAGGTGGAGTAAGCGGCTCACGCCGCCTGCGCCTCGAGGCGCAGCGAGGCCCAGCCCTCGAGAGCCAGGCGCGATCGGGTCGCGAAGCCGGCGGCGGCCAGCGCGTCGCCGACCCGCCCGTCCTCGTCCTGGAGCATCCCGCCCAGCACCAGCGAGCCACCGGGCGCGACCAGGCGCGCGTACTGCGGGGCCAGCGCGAGGTGCGTGTGGGTCAGCAGGTTGGCGAGCACGAGCGGGAAGCGGTCGGGGATCTCCGGCGGCTCGGCCAGACGGACGGTCAGGCCCGCGCAGCCGTTCCGCCCGCCGTTGACCTGGGCGGCGGAGATCGCGTCCGGATCCACGTCGATCGCGAGCACGGAGGGCGCGCCGAGCTTGAGCGCGGCGATGGCCAGGATGCCGGTGCCCGTGCCGATGTCGAGCACCGCCGCGCCCGGCGCGACCGCCAGCGCTTCCTCCAGCAGCACGAGACAGCCCTCGGTGGTGCCGTGGTGGCCGGTCCCGAAGGCGCGCCCCGGCTCGATGATCACGGTCAGGCGTTCCGGTCCGGCCGCGCGCGCGGGCGGCTCGATCCACGGCGGCAGCACGAGCAGGCGGCGGCCGACCTCGCGGGCCGGGAAGGACTGCTGCCAGGCGCTGGCCCAGGCCTCGTCCAGCAGCGGCGTGATCTCGGTGCCGTGCGACTCGATCGCGAAGCCGAGCGAGCGGAGCGACGCCTGGTACTCCTGGACCGCCGCGAGCAGCCGGGTCGACGACATGCTCTCCGCGAAGAACGCGCGCAGGCGCGGCGCGACGCCGGGGGCCTCTTCCTCGACCACGCCGAGGGCGCCCTGCTCCCAGAGGAAGTTGGTGAGGGCGTCTTCGCTGTCCGGCGAGGCGGGGAGGGTGAGCTGCCAGAACGGCATCAACTACCGAACAGCTGCTTCATCCGCTCGACGAACTTGGAGGCGCGCGGGCTCGAGTCGCCGTCGTGCGCGCGGCGAAACTCCTCCAGCAGCTCGCGCTGGCGCGCGGTGAGCTGCGTCGGCACCTCCACCACGACCTCGTACACCGCGTCGCCCCGCCCGCGCCCGCGCAGGTGCGGCATGCCCTTGCCCTTGAGCAGGAGGCGCTGGCCCGGCTGCGTGCCCGCCGGCACCTTCAGCTTCGCGGCGCCGTCGAGCACCGGCACCTCGACCTCGTCGCCGAGCGCGACCTGGGGGAAGGTGAGCGGCAGCTCGCAGATCAGGTGGGCGCCGTCGCGCACGAAGATCTCGTGGGGCTTGAGATGGAGCACCACGTAGAGGTCTCCGGCCGGGCCGCCCTGGAGCCCGCTCTCGCCCTCGCCGTTGAGCCGCAGCTGGTTGCCGTTCTCGACGCCCGCCGGGATGGTGACCTTCAGCAGCCGCTCGCGGGACACGCGCCCCTGGCCGCGGCAGCCCGTGCACGGGTGCTTGATGATGCGGCCCTCGCCGCGGCAGCTGGGGCACGGGCGCGCCACCGTGAGGAAGCCCTGGGTGAACCGCACCTGACCCTGGCCCCGGCACGTCCCGCAGGTCTCGGGCTGGGTGCCCGCCTCGACGCCGGCGCCGCGGCACGTCTCGCACGTCTCGAGGCGGGGGACCTGCAGCTTGGTCTCGAGGCCCTGGGCGGCTTCCTCCAGCGTGATCTCGAGGTCGTAGCGAAGGTCGTCCCCGCGCCGCGCCCGCGAGCGGGACCGGCCGCCGCCCCCGCCCCCGAAGAACCCCTCGAAGAGATCCTCGAAGATCGTGCCGAAGCCCGCCTCGCCGCCCCGCCCGCCGCCGCCCACCACGCCGAAGCGATCGTACTGGGCGCGCTTCTCGGCGTCGGACAGGATGGAGTAGGCCTCGCTGATCTCCTTGAAGCGATCCTCCGACTTCTTGTCGCCGGGATTGCGGTCGGGATGGTAGGCGCGGGCGAGGTTGCGGTAGGCCTTTTTCAGCGCTGCGTCGTCGGCGTCCCGGGGGACGCCCAGGATGCCGTAGAGATCCTTGGCGGCCACGCTAGGCGTCGGCGGGGGAGGAGCCCGGGTCTTCCGGGGTCACCGCCACGGTGACCATCGCGGGCCGGAGCACGCGGCCGTGCAGCAGATACCCCCGCGCGGTCTCCGCGGCCACCGTCATGTCGGGCAGGTCCGCGCTCGGCACCCGCGCGATCGCCTCGTGCCGCTCCGGGTCGAAGGGCTGGCCCACCGAGTCGAACGTCGAGACGCCGTACTTCTCCAGCACGCGCAGCAGCTCGCGCTGGATCAGCTCGACGCCGGTGGCGAGGGAGGTCGGCGGCCCGGAGCGCGCCGCCTGCAGGGCCCGGTCGAGGTTGTCCAGCACGGGCAGGACGTCGCGCAGCAGGGACTCGTTGGCGTAGCGGGTGTACTCCTCGCGCTCCCGCGCGCTGCGCTTCCGCACGTTGTCGAACTCCGCGACGGTGCGCAGATAGCGGTCCTGCTGGGCTTCCAGCTCACGGGTCTTGGTCTCGAGGGTGTCGCGGAGCCGCTGGATCTCCTCCGCCGCCTCGTTGGTCACCGGCCCATCGAAGTACGCGTCGCTCATGGCAGAAGGTAAGTATAGCAGACGGGCGCGCGGGGCCTGGAGGGCCCCCGGGGGTCCGACTAGGGCAGGTAGAGGTGCTGGCGGACGCGGGAGAGGGCGCTGGAGACGACGCGCGCGGTCTCGTCGACGACGGACATGACGTCGGAGTAGGGCATGCGGCGGGGACCGACCACGCCGAGGACGCCCAGAACCTGGTCGCGGTAGGTGTAGGTGGAGGTGATGAGGCTGCAGCCCCGCATGTCCTCCATCGGATTCTCGCTGCCGATCATGACCTGGAGGCCGCGCTCCTCGGCCATCCGGGAGAGCAGGTCGATGAGGCGCGCCTTGTCCTCGAAGGCGCGCAGCACCGAGCGCAGCGTGGCGGTGTCCGACAGGTCGGGATGATCCAGCATGTTGGTGGCGCCGCTCAGGTACAGCGTCCGGTCGCGCAGCAGGGCGACGACCTCGTCGAGCACGCCCCGGCTCCGCGTCCAGAGGGGATCGAGCGGGTCGGCGGGCGCGGTCAGGTCGTCGAGGATCTCCTGGAACGTCTTGCCGCGGAAGCGGCGGGTCAGGGCCCGCCCGGTCTCGCGCAGCTCCTCGCTCCCGCCCCGCGGGACCGTGTTGATCGGACGCGCGGTGACCCAGCCGGTGTCCGTGACCAGCACCGCCAGGGCCCGCTCCTCGTCCAGCGCCACCAGCTCGATCCGGTCCAGCGCGGTATGCTTGAGCGGCGGGGCCAGGAGCACGCCCATCATGTGCGTGCCGGCGGACAGCAGCGAGGGCGCCTCCGCCATCAGGCGCTCGGCCGCGTCGGCCTGCGGCACCGCGGAGGGCTGGCCCACCGCGGGCGCCTTGCCCGCCACCCACGGCATGCGCTGGAGGTGATCCACGTAGAAGCGATAGGCGGCGTCGGTGGGGACGCGGCCGGCCGAGGTGTGGGGCTGCGCCAGGTACCCCAGCTCCTCCAGATCCGCCATCGCGTTGCGGAGGGTGGCCGGGGAAAGGCCGCGGATGTGCCGCCGCGCCACCGCCCGCGAGCCCACGGGCTCGCCGGTCTCGACGTACTCGGCGATCACGGCCAAGAGGACCTGGCGGCTCCGCTGATCGAGGGGCGGGGTGGTCATGCGCGATCTTACCGCTAGAGCAGCTCGGTGAACAGGGTATCGGAGAGCAGGAATCCGGCCTCGGTGAGCCGGACGCGGCCGCTCCCCTCCGCGAGCAGCCCGCGCTCGCGCCAGGCGTCGAGCACCTCGGGCAGGCGCCCGCGCTCGAGCGCGCAGCGCTCGGCGAGCCGCTCGGCCGGGATCCCATCGCTCGTGCGGAGGCCGAGGATCAGCCGCTCGGCGAGGGCCTGGCGCGCCGTCAGCACCTCGTGGCTCTGCAGGGGCAGCGTCCCGCTCTCCACGAGCGCGCAGTAGCGCTCCACCGGCTTCACGTTGCCGTACCGCACGTGCCCGAGGAAGCCGCAGGCGCCCGGCCCCAGGGCCAGGTACTCCTCCCAGCGCCAGTAGCGCTGGTTGTGGCGCGAGCGGAAGCCCGGCCGCGCGTAGTTGGAGATCTCGTAGTGCTCGAAGCCGGCCTCGCCGGCCAGGCGCGCCAGCTCCCGGTACTGCGCGGTGACCGTCTCCTCCTCCGGGAGCCCGCTCACGCCCGCGGCGTGCCAGAGGCTGCCCTCGTCGAGGGTGAGGGCGTAGGCGGAGAGATGGTCCGGGTGCCACGCGAGCACCTCCCGCACGGTGCGCGTCCAGGTGTCGTGGTCGAGCGCGGGCAGGCCGTAGATGAGATCCACGCTGATGTTGTCGAAGCCGGCCTCGCGGGCGGCCCGGAACGCGGCGCCGGCCTGGGCGGCCGAGTGCCGCCGATCGAGCCGCGGCAGGATCCGGTCGTCCAGGCTCTGCACGCCGAGGCTGATCCGGGTCACCCCCGCGGCCCGGTAGCCGGCGAGGCGGGTCCCCGTCACGTCGTCGGGATTGCACTCGACGGTGACCTCGGCCCCGGGCTCGAGCCGGAAGCGGGTGCGGATGCGCTCGAGCACCGCGGCCATCTGAGGAACGTCGAGCAGCGACGGCGTGCCGCCGCCGAGGAAGAGCGTGTCGATCGTGACGCGGCCCGCCCACGGCGCCGCCGCGGCCAGGTCGCACTCGCGCAGCAGCGCGGTCAGGAAGCGATCGAGCCCGCCCGGGGTGTAGGGGGCGGTGTTGAAAGAGCAGTAGCCGCACCGCTCCGCGCAGAACGGCAGGTGCACGTAGACCCCGAGCCGCTCGGCGCGGGGGGTCAGCGACGCTACGGCAGGTACTTGCCCAGCCGTTGCCAGCGCAGCCAGTGCCCGTCCCCGTTCCACGACCAGTAGATCAAGAAGGCCTTGCCGCGGATCTTCTCGCGGCGCACGAAGCCCCAGTAGCGGCTGTCCTGGGAGTTGTCCCGGTTGTCCCCCATCACGAAGTAGGAGCCCTCGGGCACCTTGAGCGCGTCGCAGCCGTAGGCGTAGCTGCACTGGGCCGACGGGGGGCCGGAGAAGGAGCCCGCCCGGACGTAGGGTTCGTCGATGGGGTGGCCGTTGAGGAGCACGCGGTTGTCGCGCACCTGGACGGTGTCGCCGCCCACCGCGATGATCCGCTTGATGAAGTCGCGCGTCTCGTCATTGGGGTACTTGAACACCACCACGTCCCCGTGCCGCGGATCGCGCAGGCCGGGCAGGTGCCGGTCGGTCAGCGGGATCTCGGCCCCGAAGAGGAACTTGTTCACCAGGATGTAGTCGCCGATCAGCAGCGTGTCCATCATGGAGCCGGAGGGAATCGTGAAGGCCTGCACCGCGAACTGGCGGATGAAGAGGGCGAGCAGCACCGCGATGATGATCGCTTCCGAGTACTCCCGGAAGAGCGACTTGCGGCGGGGCCGGGCGATGGGAGGCGGCGATCCGATGTCGCGGTCGGGACGAACCTGGAGATCGTTCATGCGGGAGACGCTCAGCTCTTGAGCACCGACAGGAACGCCTCCTGCGGCACCTCGACCCGGCCGACCTGTTTCATCCGCTTCTTGCCTTCCTTCTGCTTCTCGAGCAGCTTGCGCTTGCGGGTGATGTCGCCGCCGTAGCACTTGGCGGTGACGTTCTTGCCCATGGCCTTGACCGTCTCGCGGGCGATGACCCGGCTGCCGATCGCGGCCTGGATCGCGACCTCGTAGAGCTGGCGGGGAATCACCGCGCGCAGCTTCTCGGCGAGGGCCTTGCCCTTCTCGTAGGCCTTCTCGCGGTGGACGATGATCGACAGCGCGTCGACCGGGTCCCCGTTGAGCAGGATGTCGAGCTTCACCATGTCGGAGGCCCGGAACTCCAGGAAGTCGTAGTCGAAGGAGGCGTAGCCCTTGGAGATGGACTTGAGCCGGTCGTAGAAGTCGACCACGATCTCGCTCAGCGGGAAGTCGAACTGGATGTGGACGCGCTTGCCCACGTACTCGAGCGACCGGTGCTCGCCGCGCTTCTCCTGGGCGAGCTTGTAGATCTCGCTCATGAACTCGGTGGGCACGAAGATCGAGCCGCGCACGTAGGGCTCCTCGATGCGCTCGATCCGGTCGACCGGCGGCAGCTTGGAGGGGTTCTCCACCTCGAGGGTCTCGCCCGCCATCGTGATCACTTTGAAGCGCACGCTGGGCGCGGTGACGATCAGCGAGAGGTTGAACTCCCGCTCGAGCCGCTCCTGGACGATCTCGAGGTGGAGCATGCCCAGGAAGCCGCAGCGAAACCCGTAACCGAGCGCGAGCGAGGTCTCCGGCTCGAAATTGAACGCGGAGTCGTTCAGGCGCAGCTTCTCGAGCGCGTCGCGGAGGCCCTCGTAGTCGGTGTCCTCGATCGGGTACAGCCCCGCGAAGACCATGGGCTTGGCGTCGCGGTAGCCGGGGCACGGCTCCGCGGTCGGGTGCAGCACGTCGGTGATGGTCTCGCCGATCTTGGCGTCGGCCACCCGCTTGATCGAGGCGGTGAGGTAGCCGACCTGCCCGGCGGTCAGCTCGTCCACCGGCCGCATGTCGGGGGAGAACACGCCGACCTGCTGGACCTCGTGGGTCTTGCCGTTGGACATGAACAGCACCCGCGAGCCGGCCCGGACCCGCCCGTCGATCAGGCGAATGTAGACCACGACCCCCTGGTACGAGTCGTAGAACGAGTCGAAGACCAGGGCCTTCAGCGGAGCGTCCACCTCCCCCTTGGGCGGCGGCACGCGCGCCACGATCGCCTCGAGCACCTCCGGCACCCCGGTCCCGTGCTTGGCCGAGATCGCGAGGGCCTCGTCGCCGTCGAGGGTGAGGATCTCGGTGATCTGGTTCCGGGTGGCCTCGACGTCGGCGGCGGGCAGGTCGATCTTGTTGATGACCGGGATGATCTCGAGGCCGCCGTCCAGCGCCAGGTAGAAATTGGCGAGGGTCTGCGCCTCGACGCCCTGGGCCGCGTCCACGATCAGGATCGCCCCTTCACAGGCGGCGAGTGAGCGGGAGACCTCGTAGGAGAAGTCCACGTGGCCCGGAGTGTCGATCAGGTTCAGCGTGTACTCCTGCCCGTCGCGCGCCTTGTAGAGCAGGCGCACCGTGTGGGCCTTGATCGTGATCCCCCGTTCCTTCTCCAGGTCCATCGAGTCCAGGACCTGGTCCACCGCCTTCTTGGCGTCCATGGTCCCGGTGAGGGACAGGAGCCGGTCGGCCAGGGTGGACTTGCCGTGGTCGATGTGGGCGACGATAGAGAAATTGCGGATCAGATCGATGGCCATCCGGCTAAGAATACCACGCCCTTGCACGGGCCGTCCGGAGCCCGGGGCGGTCCGGGAGGCCTAGGTGCGGGCGCCGGGGGGAACGACGGTGTTGGCTTCGAGGACGGCGGTGAAGCCGAGCTGGGCATTGGCGCCGATCCGGGCCCCCGCGCCCACGATGCAGTCCTGCAGCACCGCGCCCGGGCCGACCACCACGCCGTCCCACAGGATGGCGCCCTCGATCCGGGCGCCCGCGCCCACGACGCACCCGGCGCCGAGCACCGCGTTCGGGCCCACCCGCGCCCCCGGCTCGACGCGGGTGCCCTCGCCGATCACGCACGGCCCGGTGACCGTCGCGTCCGCAGCGACCTGGACGCCCGGCCCGATGGCGCGCCCGTCGGGGGCCGCGCCGGCGGGCGCGAGCGGGCTGGTGATCCGCCCGGCCAGGAGGTCGAGCTGGCCCTGGCGGTACTTGGCGGGGCTGCCGATGTCGAGCCAGTAGGTGCCCGCGACCCAGCCGAAGAACGGCACGCGGTCCCGCAGGAGCCCGGGGAACGTCTCGCGCTCGATGGACACCGCGCGCCCGGCGGGAATGGCGGCGACCACCTCGCGCTCCAGCGCGTAGACGCCCGCGTTGACGGTGTCCACCGTCGCCTGGCCGGGCGGCGGCTTCTCCACGAAGCTCCGGACGCGTCCGTCCGCCTCGAGCTCCACGAGCCCGTACAGGGAGGGATCGGGCACGCGGGTGAGATACAGCGTCGCGCGCGAGCGGCGCTCGGCGTGGAAGCGCAGCATCGCGGAGAGGTCGAGATCGGCCAGGATGTCGCCGTTCAGCACCACCACGAGGCCGCGCACGAAGTCCACCGCGTTGCGGATGCCGCCCGCGGTGCCGAGCGGGTCCGTCTCCACCGCGTAGCGGAGGCGCACCCCGTGGGCCACCCCGTCGCCCATGATCCGCCGGATCTCGTCCACCATGTACGAGCAGGACAGCACGACGTCGGTGATGCCGTGCTGGCGCAGGAGGGCGAGCTGGTAGGCGATGAACGGGATGTTGAGGAGGGGAACGACCGGCTTGGGCGTGGCCAGCGTCAGGGGCCGCAGCCGGGTGCCCTGGCCGCCCGCGAGGATGACCGCGGTTATTTCGTCGGGACCCAGGGCTCCGCCTCGCTGATCAGCATCACGGGAATGCCGTCGCGCACCGGGTAGGCCTTCCGGCACGTGCGGCAGATGATGCGGGTTTCCTCGAAGGTCAGCTCGACACCCTTGCAGGCGGGGCAGGCCAGGATCGCCCGCAGCTCTTCGTCGATCATGCCGCGATCTCCTTTTTGAAGAAGCCAAAGGTGCGTCGGATGCCCTCCGCGAGGGAGACGGTGGGCTTCCAGCCGAGCGCGCGCGCGGCGAGCGCGGGGGAGAGACAGCTGCGGCGCTGCTCGCCCGGCCGGGCCGGCGCGTGCTGCGCCTTCACGGTCGAGCCCGATGCCTGCACCAGCGCCTGGTAGAGGTCGTTCACCGACGTCTCGACGCCGGTCGAGATGTTGACCCCGCCGGTGGCCTCGGGATGCTCGAGGGCGGCCACGTTGGCGGCGGCCACGTCCTCCACGTAGGTGTAGTCGCGGGTCTGGCCCCCGTCCCCGTTGATGATGGGGGCCTGTCCGGTCAGCAGCCGGTGACAGAAGATCGCGATCACGCCCGCCTCGCCCTGGGGGTTCTGCCGCGGTCCGTAGATGTTGGCGTAGCGGAGCGAGACGCCGCTGATGCCGTAGATGCCGACCCACGCGCTCACGTACTGCTCGACCGCGACCTTGGTGATGCCGTAGGGGGAGATCGGCAGGCTCGGATGGCTCTCCGGAGTGGGGATGACGTCGGTGTCCCCGTAGCCCGCGCCGCCGCTGGAGGAGTAGATCACCCGCCGGACCCCGTAGCGCCGGCAGCACTCGAGCAGCGCGACGCCGCCCCCGACGTTCACGCTGGCGTCGAGCGCGGGATCCGTCACCGAGCGGCCCACCGACGCCTGCGCGGCCAGGTGGGCGACGACTTCCGGGCG
>DATFGS010000273.1:0-5541 GCA_035249225.1 Candidatus Methylomirabilota bacterium
GTTTGAAGGGCGTGCCCGACGACTGGCGCCTCTTCGCCGTCCAGGAGGGCGGGCCGCGATCGGCCGAGGGACGCCTCAGCCCTTGACCGAGCCGGCGGTGAGCCCCTGCACCATGTACTTCTGGAAGATCAGCACGAGCAGGACCGCGGGCAGCGCGCCCAGGAAGCCGGAGGCCGCGATCACCGAGTAGTCCACGTTGACCTGGCCGTTCATGGCCGCGATGACCGGGGGGAGCGTGGTCGTGCCCGGCTTGGTGTTGAGCACCTGGGCGACCACGAACTCGTTCCAGCACAGCATGAACGTGAAGGCCCCGCCCGCCACCAGACCCGGTCCCGATACCGGGAGTACCACCCGCCAGTAGGCCTGCAGCCGGTTGCAGCCGTCGACGAGCGCGCTCTTGTCGAGATCGGCCGGGATCGTCTCGAAGTAGGCCTTCATGATCCACACCGTGAACGGCAGCGTGAACGAGCAGTAGGCGATCACGAGGCCGGTCAGGGTGTTCTGCAGCCCGAGCGCCCGGAACATCACGAAGAAGGCCGGGATCAGCACGATGGTGGGCAGCATGCGCGTGAACAGCAGCGCGAAGAGCGAGAAGGTCTTGAGCGGGAACCGGAACCGGGCGTAGGCGTAGCCAGCGGTGGTGCCGACCACGAGATTCACGATCGTGACCGCGGAGGCCACGATCAGCGTGTTCAGCATCGACGGGAGGATCTTGGCCGCCTGGCCCTCGGCGTGGAAGCGCACGAGGCCGAGGATCATCCGGTAGTTCTCCAGCGTCACCTCGGGCGGGACGAACGGCAGCGGCCGCGCCACCAGGTTTCGCTGGTAGGAGACACTCGTCACGAAGAGCCAGACGAAGGGCCCGATCAGCCAGAGGGCGACCACCGCGACGAGGCCGTAGAGGAGCACACGGCTCCGGGCGGAGCGCGCCCGGTAGCTCCCGCCCCGGTACCGCGGTCGCGTCGCCACCGCCGCCACGTCGTCAGGCCTCCGCCTCGAAGCGGGCCAGGATGAGCCGGTGGTAGATGAAGGTCAGGAGCAGGCAGAGTCCGGTGAGCGTGTAGAGGATCGCGGTGCCGGGACCGAACTTGAAGAAGGCGAAGCTCGTCTGGAACCCGAGCCACGAGATCGTGGTGGTTTCGTTGGCGGGCCCGCCACTGGTGAGGATGTAGATCAGATCCAGCATGAGGAAGCCGTTGACCGTGCACAGCACCAGCACGAGGAAGAGGATGGGCCGGAGGGCGGGCAGCGTCACGTAGAGGAAGCGCTGCCAGTAGCCCGCGCCGTCCACCTCGGCGGCCGCGTAGAGATCCTCGGAGATCGACTGCATGCCGGCCAGGAAGAGCAGGGTCGCGAACGGGGCCTGGTTCCACATGTACACCGACACGAGCATGTTGAGCGCGCTGAATCCGTCCTTGAAGAATGCGATCGACCCGGTCAGCAGGCCGAGCCGCTGCATGTAGCCGTTGAAGGCTCCGAACTCGAAGTCGAGGATGCCGATCCAGAGCAGCCCGACCACGATGCGCGACAGCGACCAGGGAACGAGGAGGAGGCTCCGCATCAGGGGACGCCCCGGGAAGCGCTCGTTCAGCACGAGGGCCACCCCGAGCCCGACGAGGGTCGCCTCGATCACGAACGCGCCCACGAAGTAGAGGGTGCGCCACAGGGAATCCCAGTAGAGCGGGTCCGAGAAGACCTGGAGGTAGTTCTTCAGCCCCACCCAGCGGTAGAGCGGCAGCCGCATCCCGAGCAGCTCGATGGCGGCGCCGCCCGCGCGGAGCAGGTTCACATCCGTGAAGGACAGCCAGAGCGAGTAGGCGAGCGGGAGCGCGACCACCACCACGATGGCGAGGACCGCCGGGGCCACGAGCAGCCAGGCGAAGGAGACCTCGGACAGGCGGACGGCGCGCAGCCCGAGGCGCGGCACCGGCACCGGGGTCGGGATCCCCGGGGGGATCGTCGAGCGGCGGAGATCGGAGGCCAACTAGGCCAGCGACTTTTGGAGCGCGACCAGGTCCTTCAGGCCCTTGGGCACCGTCGTCGTGCCGCGGATGATGTTGTGGACGGTGGCGACCGCCTTGGTGTCGTACTCGCCGTACCACGGCTCCTTGTAGGCCGCGATGACCTTGCCCTTCTTGTACTGCTCGCGCAGGAGCTTGAGGTCGATCCACCGATCGTAGGACGAGATGATCTCGGGATGGTCGTACATCTCGGGGTACGGGTTGTCCAGGCCCGAGATCAGGCACCACTGCCGCTGGACGTACCAGTCACCGTTGCCGTTCCCGCCCAGGAATTTGGTGAGCTTCCACGCGTCCTCGAGGGCCTTGCTCTTGGCGTTCACCACGTAGGAGTCGGTCCACATGAAGGTCTGGCCCGTCCCCGGGTACATCGCCATCTTGGCCTTCTTGGGGGCGAGCTTCGAGTTCTCGGGCTCCCCCGCGATGGTCTTCAGATAGTACGAGTGATTGGTGTGGTAGGCGTACCGCCCGGTCCAGAAGAGACGGTGGGTATCGGTGGACGAGGTCTTGGTGAGAACCTCGGGATTCACGAGGTCCGCCTTGTAGACCTTCTGCCAGCGCTCCATCGCGCGCGCCACCCCGGGCTCCTGATCCACGATCACCCGGTTCTTGGCGTCGAAGACGTTGGCCCCTTCCGAGAAGCAATCGGTCATGAACTGGGGCATGGTCCCCGACGGGCTGTTGTTCCAGTTGGGGAGGAACGGGGTGTCGCTGACCTTGTCGCGCTTGAGCTTCGTGCAGTGCTCGACCAGCTCGTCCCAGCTCTTGGCGGGGGCCTTGATGCCGGCCTGCTGCAGCATCGGCTCGTTGTAGATGAGGATGAAGAGGCTCGTGAAGTAGGGGAGGCCGAGGAGCTTGCTGCCGTCCTTGCTCTTCAGGCTGTCCAGGTTCGCCGGGGTCATCTTCTTCTTGAGCTCGTCGGTGCCGGGCAGGTCGTCGACCGGCCGGATGAGCCCGTTCTCGTACCAGCGCTCGCGGTTGTTGTGGTTGCAGTACATCACGTCCACGATCTCGCCCGCGAACGCGCGCGTCTCCATGGTGGGGTGGTAGGCGGTCCACGGGATCGCCTCGTACTTCACCTGCCCGCCGTGCTTCTTGTTGTAGAAGTCGACGTAGTCCTTCACGGTGTCGGGCTTGAAGACCCACCCCGAGAAGTTCAGCGGCTTGTCCGCCCGGGCCGTCCGGAGCGCGCCCTCCCCCAGCACCGCGCCCACGCCGAGCAATCCCGCGTTCCCGAGAAAGCGCCGCCTACTGATCGTGCTCATGAATTGGATCCTCCTCTCGAAGGTGGATACGCCGGCGGTGACGAGCGATCGATCCGGTGAACGCTGGCGAGATTCTGGGACAGCGCCCCCGCCTTGTCAAGGCGCGCGGCCCCCCGCGAGGGCCCGCAGGGCCGGCTCGTGCAGGTGGCCGTTGGTGGCGAGCACCGAGCCGTTGTAGATCGAGGGCGTCCCCGCGAAGTCGGTGAGGCGCCCCCCCGCTTCCTCGACGAGGATCTTCATCGGGGCCGCGTCCCAGGCCTTCAGATCGGTCTCCATGTAGATCTCCGCCTTGCCGGAGGCGACCAGGCTGTAGCCGTAGTAGTCGCCGAAGCCGCGCGTGCGCCCGGAGGCGTCGAGCAGGCCGACGAAGCGGTCCCAGTAGCCGGCCGAGCGCAGGAGGTGGAGATCGGAGTGGAGCAGGAACGCGTCCTTCATGGCGGCGCAGCCGGACACGCGGAGGCGCGCGCCGTCGGGCGACCAGGCCCCGTCGCCCCGGCGCGCCCAGAGCAGCTCGTCGCTGGCCGGGTTGAAGACGACGCCCACCGTCACCTCGCCCGCCACCTCGAGGCCGATCAGCACCGCCCAGATCGGGATGCGGCGGATGAAGTTCTTGGTGCCGTCGATGGGATCGATGATCCAGCGCCGATCCCGGGGGCCTTCCTCGCCGAACTCCTCGCCCAGGAACCCGTCGTTGGGGAAGGCCCGGCCCAGCACCCGCTTGATGGCCTGCTCCGCCTCGCGATCGGCCTGGGTGACCGGGGTCTGGTCGGGCTTGATCGTGACCTCGAACCCGCCGCGATAGTAGCGCATCGCGACCTCGCCCGCCGCCTTCGCGGCCGCGATCGCGGCGGTGACCTCCTCGTGCATCGTCACTCCGTCCACTCCTCCCGCTCCTGCAGGACCTCCTTGAACACCTCGAGGGCCTCCACCACCACCGGCATGCCACCGTAGGTGACCTGCTGGAAGATCACCTCGGTCACCTCCTGCCGCGTCGCCCCCACGTTGAGCGCGGCGTGGATGTGGGCGCGCACCTCGTTGCGGCGATTGAGCACGGTGAGCGAGGCCACCGCGCACAGCTCGCGCTGCTTCTGGGAGATGACCTCGCGGCTGTAGAGGGTGCCGGTGAAGAACATGCTGAGCTCGCGCGCGAGCTCCTTGTCGAACTTCTTCCACGTGTCGAAGCCCACCCCGCTCTTGATGGTGTGAAAGAGCATGCGGGCGGTCTTGCGCGTCTTCTCCTTGAGGGCATCGTCCATGGCGGCCTCTCCTCGGAACTCGGTACGCATCGTTCTTTATCCGGTTCGCGCTATATTAGGCCCAAGCATCGAGACACTCCACCCCCATCCAAGAGGAGATCGTAATGGCCGCCTCCATCCAGCGCTACGCCGCCAAGGGAGTCTGGGATCCGCCGGGCTATTCGCAGGCCGTGAAGGTCACCGGCGCCCAGACCATCCTGTTCCTCTCGGGGCAGGTCGCGTACACCGACAAGGGCGGCCCGGCCCACCCCGGGGATTTCAAGGCGCAGGCCCGCGCCACCTTCCAGGCGATCAAGGCGCAGGTCGAGGCGGGCGGCGGCACCATGGACAGCATCGTCAAGATCAACACGTACCTCACCGACATCCGCAACCGTCCCGACCTCGCCGCCATCCGCGAGGAATTCCTCGGCAAGAAGTCGCCCGCGTCCACCCTGGTGGCGGTGGCGGCCCTCGCGATGCCGGAGTGGATGATCGAGATCGAAGCGATCGCGGTCATCTGAGGGTCGTCCGGGGAGGGCGCCGCCGGTGACCGAGCTGAACCCCTATGTCTTCCGCGCCTACGACGTGCGCGGCAAGGTGGGCATCGACATCACCCCGCCGGTGTTCGAGCTGGTGGGTCGGGCCTACGGCACGCTGGTGAAGCGCCGGGGCGGGCACGCGATCGCGCTCGGGATGGACAACCGGACGTCGTCGCGGGCGCTCAAGGAAGCGTTCGCGACCGGGGTGCTCTCGACCGGGCTCGACGTGGTCGACATCGGCGTGAACCACACGCCGCTGCTCTACTTCGCCGCCGCGCACTGGAAGCTCGACGGCGGCGCCACCATCACCGGCAGCCACAACCCGGTCTCGGACAACGGGGTCAAGATGGTGCACGCGGGGGCGGCGCCGCTGACCGAGAACGAGATCCAGGGGCTGCTCGCCACCATCCGGTCGGGAGATTTCGAGCGGGGGGTGGGTACGCGCGCCGCCCGCGACCCGCGCGACGAGTACTGGGACGCGATC
>DATFGS010000274.1:0-51549 GCA_035249225.1 Candidatus Methylomirabilota bacterium
AGCCGCACGCGCCCGTCGGTCTCGTTGACGAAGACCGGGAAGCAGAGCTCGCCGTA
The DNA here is from genome assembly GCA_035249225.1 of Candidatus Methylomirabilota bacterium. Taxonomy (GTDB): domain Bacteria; phylum Methylomirabilota; class Methylomirabilia; order Rokubacteriales; family CSP1-6; genus CAMLFJ01. Next base: position 57 of record DATFGS010000274.1, read on the forward strand.
GATGCCGAGCTCGCGGATGAACTTGTCGAGGCGCATCTCGAGCTGGTTGACCGGATCGGTCCAGAACCCGCCGATCACCTTCTGCACCGCCTCGTCGTCGCTCGCGACCTTCGCGCCCTCGCCCAGGCAGAAGTCGACCGGCGTCTCGATCAGCCACTGCGCGAGCGGGTTGCGCTCCCAGAGCCAGTAGGCGATCTGGCACATCCGGTCCTGCATCAGCGGCTGCAGATCGCGCGGCGGGACGACCGTGTTCAGCGATTGCGAGAGCCGCCGGAACCCGGCCGCCGCCAGGTCCACGTCGCGCCGCTGCAGATCACCGACCGCCTCCCGCACGCGCGCGCGCGCCATCGGCGCGGGGTCCTGGACCCAGCGGGCGCGGAGCTCCCGCTCGAACGTCGCGGCGAGTGTGCGGTAGGGGACGGCGGCCATGTCGCGCTAGGGCGCCTGGACCCCCGAGGCGGTCGTCGCGGTGTCCTCGGCCGGCGTCGGCCGGTGCCCCATCGGCCCGAGCTTCGCCGGGATCCGCGCCTTCGCGAGATCCGCCATCCGGGCCGGATCGTCGATCAGCCCGGCCCAGACCTGTTCGTCGTACTTCGCATGCCCCTCGCGCGCCAGCCCCTTGCCGTTCTTCTCGGCCATCGTCGCCTCCCTCGCGGCTACCGGAACATCCGGACGCCGGTCAATCGGCCGAACCCCATCGCCCCGCGCCGCGGAACGCCGTCCGGACCGAACTGGTTCAACTCCTCGTGCAACGCCGCGCTCTCCGGATCCCCGGCCTCCCGCGCCGCTGCCCGCTCGTAGGTCGCCGCCATCCCCCCGACCGCGGGCTGCATCGACGCCGCCAGCTCCGCGATCACGCCGCACACCGCGTTCGCCCGGTCGTCGTGCCCGCCGGGCGCGTGGTCCACCATCGGCACCCGCCCGCCGGGCTTCACGCGCTCCTCGAGCCCGCCGAGCTGGCCGGTCAGGATCGGATCCGCCGGGAGCTCGACGCGGTCCTCGTTGAAGAACGGCTTCGCCTCGCGGTAGAGCTGCGACTTGTGCTTGTCCGCCGGGTCGTACGCGATGCCGTGCTTGCGGAACTCCTGCGCGACCCAGTCGCCCGCGAACTTGTCGCCCTTCACCGTCCCGCACCGGTACCGCTTGATCACCTCGGCGTAGTCGGCGACGACCTGGGTCAGCTCGAGCTTCTCGCCCGGCTCGCGCACCCGGCCCGCGACGTAGTCGATCCGCACCCGCACCCCGTCCTCGGTGTGCCCGATCGCCAGCGCGAACTCGTCCGCGCCGCCGCCCGACGGATCCGCAAACGCCACGTAGCGCCACTGCGAGTCCGGCGCCAGCGCCGCCGTCGACGGCCGCGTGCACGCCTCGACGCGCAGGAGCTCCAAGAACGCCCCCTCGGCCGAGGCGATGAACTCCGCGTCGTACTCCCGCCGCGCCGACAGGGGATTCTTCCGCCGGTCCTCGGCCAGGTCGGCCTCCGTCACCGCCGGATTCATCAGCGTCGTCGGCGCGTGCCAGACCAGCACGTCGGGCTGCTCCACCCCGAAATACCGGTCGTAGTCCGCGAACATCACCCCGACCCGCCCGCCGAGCGCGGGGGTCGAGATCTTCACCAGCCGCGGCCGCCCCTTCGCGCGGAACGCCACCATCCCGCGCCGCACCGCCTCCTGAATCTGCTTGTCCAGCGCCTTGCCCGAGTCCGTCCGGAAGAACGCGACCTCGTCCATGATCGCCGCCGGCACCGACTTCCCCCGCACCGCCCGCCCCGTACACGGCAGGCAATGGATCTCCATCGGGTGCCCCTTCGCCGACCGCATCTTGAGCTTCTTCGCCGAGTCCAGCAGCAGGAACGGCGACAGCCGCGCCGACGCCACCAGATACCCCCGCGCGTAGTCGAACGCCGTCTGCGTCGCCTCCGCGTCCTGCGCGAACAGCGGAATCACCCCGACCTCGCCCTTCGCGATCGCGTGCCCGCCGTAGATCGCCTCGTACAGCGCGATCGGCACCGCGATCCGCGAGTCCTTCCCGCTCCGCGCGCCGGCGACGATCGTGACCTCGCCGTAGCTGTGGGGTGAGTACTCCTCGCGCCCCGTGCACCGGCGGAAGAGGTCGAGCTCCTCGTCGCCCTCCAGCGCCAGGCCGTAGATCGCCTTCAGGAGCACGCGCTGCGCCGGCGAAATCTCCAGCGCCAGATACGCCCGCCCCTCGACAAACTCGACAATCGTCGGCACCTTCGCCGTCCCCGGCGTCCGCGACTCCGCCGGCTCCCCCGCCTCCGCACTCGGCGCGTTCGCCGTCGACGCATGCTGCGCCCGGCGCGCGAGCGTCATCGCTTCAGCCTCGCCGCCACGTCGCGGAGGAGATTCGGATTCTCTGTCAGCGCCTCGCGCAGCGCCCCCACGAACCGCGGACGGAAACTCCTCGCCACGCCGCACAGCGAGACGACGACTTGGTCGATCACATGGCCCGCCTCCCTCGTGAAACTCTGGGGGAACGGGTCGGCGTCCGAGGCCGATCGCGCTCGAGGATCAACCGACGGGGGTCCAGGTCGCCGCGCACAATGCGGGTTGTGCCCGGCGCTCGAGCTCGACGACGACGCGGTGTCTTGCATCTCCGCGTCACCATGCCGCGAACTCAGCGCGCGCGTCTACTCGCTCGCGTGGGCCCCAAGGGTGTGACCTCCATAGAGCGTGAAGTTGCTACGAGCGCGCGGTGTGACGGTGGACTGTGCTAAAAGGCGGGTCTCCGCAGTTCGGAGGGTTTTTTCCCGAGGGCGGTGATTTGTTGCAGGTAGGCGACGGTAGCGGGGGAGAGGCGGATGCGGCGGGTGCGGCCGCGGTTCTTGGTGATCCAGATGCGTTGGCGGGGGAGTTGGTGTTTGGAGATGAGGTTGACGATGGTGCGGACGTTGCGTTCGCAGAGGGTGGCGGCTTGCTCCAGGGTGTACCAGACCTCGGGGTCGGTCATGGGACCTCCGGGGGGTCGTCGTCTGGGGGTGGGGTGGGGGGGGTACCCCAGGCGGGGACGGGCTTCGGGGGGAGGCCGATGCCGTCGAGGATGGCGCGGACGGAGGCGAGGCCGTTCTCGTAGGTGCCGGGGGGCGGCTCGGGGTAGGTGGGGAGGGGGGGTGGAGTGTGGGCTGACCCTGACGCTGGCTTGGGTGACCCTGCCACGGGGGTAAGGGGGTTCTTATCTCTTCTACTTCTACTTCTAGTCACATTTGGTGACGCTTGTGACGGGGTGTGTGACGGGTCCGGTGACGGTGTGGGCGCGTCACCGTGACGCTTGCCTCTCCAGGCCCTCGTGCGATGGAGGCTGTTACTTTCCTGGTATTTGGACCAATTGCGGAACGTCACGGTGACGGTCAGCGGGTCAGTATCGAAGTCCAGCTGTTCGCCCTGACTTTCGTGGCTGACTCTAGCCTGACCCTGGCCTGACTCTAGCCTGACCTTGGCCTGACCTTCGTGGGTGTCCGCGGCCGTCACGGTGACGCCTGGAACGCGCCCCAGGAACCGCCCGCAGAGGCGCCGCGCGCGGGCCCCCTCGGCGGCAAAGTCGAGGGCATGGACAAGGCTCCGGAGGGGACCCGTCCAGACCCCCTCGACGCCATGCTCGGCGACGAAGAGCAGGAGATGGAGCCAGCGCCCCTGATCGCGATACGTGAGGCGCTGGATGCCGGGGTCGGTGCGGAAGGACTTCCAGAGTTTGATCCAGGGGCGCTGGTCGGCCATCACGGCTCCTGTGGCAGATCCGGGATCTGGGGGTCCTGGGCGACGCGCTCCAGGGCGTCGATCAGGGCGGGGTGGTCCTTGGCGAGCTGGTCGACGACCTTGGTGATCTCCGCCACCTTGCCGGCAGCGCCGAAGGCCAGCTCCAGGCGGCGCGCCGGCTCGCCGGGGGCCAGGGCGAGCTCGAGGAGCGCGTCGACGTCCTCGTAGAGGCGCAGGAGGTCGTCGAGACCGAGCGGGCTGGCGGGGGCGGTCGGGTTCTTGCGCCACTCGCTGACGAGCGCGTCGGCGGCGGGATCGAGCGGCTCGTGGGTCACGCGGCGCCGTCGCGGGCGCCCGCAGCCGAGCGGGTCATGCCCGGAGCTTCCGCCCGGTCTCGCGGGCCTGGTTGAGGCGGGCCATCGCATCATGGGAACCTCCCTCGTGGTCGGGGTGCGCGGCCTTGGCGAGTTTGCGATAGGCGTCGTCGATCTGCTCGAGGCTGGCGGTCGGCAGCACGCCCAGGATCTCGAACCATTGCTCGCCCGCAGGGAGCGCGGCGTAGCCGGCGAACGCCTGCTCCAGCGTGCCCACGCCGTAGCGGTCGACGGCGCGGATGGCCTCGATGTGGGCCGCGATCGCGGCGATGTTATCGGCGACGCGGAGCCAGCGGTCACAGGCGAGCGTACGCGGCTTGCCCTCGAGCTGGAAGTAGACGGCCGCGCCCGGGTCAAGGGGGTCGCGTTGGTCGGAGCGGGGAAGGCCGTCGAGACGGAGAACGAGATTCGTCGAGAGGATCTCGTTCGCCGCGCCGAGGCGATCCAGTTCAAGGCGGAGGCGCTGGGTCGCAGTGTAGACGGAGATCTCGCTGGATGTCCGCCATGACTGCTGGCCGTCGCTACTGTACTTCCGCGAGCTCTGCGAGAAGCGGGCGCGCTGGCGGTGGCGCGGCTCGGTCCGGCGCCAGCCGGCGGGCCACGCGAGCGGGTAGCGTTGTTGATTCATCGCGACTCCGCGCGTTCCATGCTGGCCCGGAGGCGGTCGACCTCGCGCAGGGCCTGGCGGTAGTATCCGCGCTCGATCAGCCGGCCGATGTGCTCGAGGCGGAGCTGGTAGCGGTCCAGGCTCCGGGAGCTCGCGGCCTGACGGGGCTTCGTCACGGTCTTTCTCATGGCGTCTTCTCCTCGAAGAGATCGGCAATCGCCTTGCCGCGCCGGCGCGTGTGGAAGGCGTTGCGCTGGTGGTGGGGCACGTCGTAGCGGAGATGGCACCGATTGCACATCGCCCGGACGTGGGCGGGATCCGCACAGAGCGGTTGACACCGACAGGGGCCGTCGGGCCCGTTGAGATGCGCGACGGTGAGGACGACGATCCCCTTCGCCCACTGGGCGGGCTGGCGGTCGCGCTCGACACAGCGACGCGGGCCCGGGTGGGTCCGATGGAGACCGCACTCGCCTAAGCACTCGCATTGCCCCTGCGCCCGCCCGTAGCGGATCATCCGGCTGAATGTCTTCCACTCCGGCGGATAGACCGGCTTCATCGCTCGACGAATGCCCCCGTTGCGTAGTAGCCGCCGCGTTCCATCGCGCGGCGGTGCTCGTAGCCGCTGAATTCCGGCGCTGGCGTGCGTCGGCTCGCCGCGAGGACCTCGAGATACCGCGCATGGGCCTCGGCGCGGAGCACGGCGGGCGAGTCGAGGGCGACGGGCACCGGGGCGAAGAAGCCGCCGAGCCAGAGTCCGCCGAGGAACGCGGGGATCACAAGGGCGAGGAGAAGTCGCAACATCCTCGTCAGTCATCTCCGATCTTCAGGCCCAATTCTTCCCGCAGGAGCGCGCTGGTCGCACAGAGCCAGTCAAGCCGCGCGGGGGTTGCCCAGGGCGGCACCGTCCCCTGCCACGTCCGCGGGGGTGGCCCGCCCGCGCAGTAACGAGCCAGCCCGGGGTTCTCCGCTACGTCGAGCAGCGATGACACCGTGAGTAGAGCGGCGGCGGTGACCAGCAGGAGCGCAAGGAGACTGTTGAGCATCAGTCTTGAGCGTGGGTTGCCGGCAGGGCGAGGACGATGACCGCGGTGGCCGCCACGATCGCCACGTGGAAGGGGAACGTCCCCGCGCAGAGGACGGCGAGCGCCCACGCGCCCGGGTGGCCCACTAGCCGCGCCCGGTGGATCCACACCCACCAGACGACGAAGCCGAGCCCCACCGCGCCCCCCTCGAAGAGGAGTTGCAGATATTCCTGGTGGGCCTGCGCGAAATGCTCGCGGGTGTCGAACTGGGGCAGGTACCACGCCCAGGAGCCGGGGCCCAGGCCGAAGACGATGCCGTGGTCCCACCAGACGCGGAGGCCCTGCCGCCAGACCTCGAGGCGGGACCAGAGGCTATCCCAGGTCTTGTCGGCCCACCACCAGCCCGCGAGCACCGCGCCGATGGTCGCCGGCGGGCCCAGGAACCGCCAGGCGTGGCGATAGCGCACGGCGAGGGCGATGAGAAGGGCGAGCAGGCCGAGTCGGTTCCTGGCGAAGATCTGGCCCGCAAGACAGGCAGGAATCGACCACCACGGGGCCGCGGCGCCCACGAGCGCGAGGTAGGCGCCGAGCCATGTGTCATTGCCGAGGGTGCCGACCATGGTCCCCGTCGCCTTGAAGGGGGCGTCGGCCGCGTAGAAGGGATCGAGCCCGGCGAGCTGGAGCCCCGCGAGCACGGCCTGGACGACCCCGGAGAGGCCCAAGAGGAAGCGCAGGAGGTCGGTCCACGGCCACCCAAGCCGCCTGACGAGGATGAACGCGGCCGCGCCTAGGGCGACGGCGTCGGCCATGAGCCAGGCGCGGGCTGGGACCGGCGCCCGGAGGGCATCGAGGGCGAGGTAGGCGGCGAACAGGCCGAGCGGGAGGTCGTAGCGGACGACCCACGCGGCGACGCCCAGAATCGCGAGGAGGTGCCAGACGACTAGCGGGGAGTTCGCCGCGGCGATGCCGGCGGGCCACTGGTAGAGCAGGAGCAGGCCGGTGAAGGGCAGGGCGATGATCGCGACGGTCGCGCCGAGGAGGAGCTCGAGGCGGGTCATGCCCCGTCTTTCGAGATGCGGTCGCGCTCGGCCTCGGAGATCGGGACGCCGAGCATGGTGGCGGCGGGTGGGCGCGGCGGGGTGAGGGCGGCGTCAAATTCCTCTTGCCAGGCATACCAGACGGATTTCGGCGGGGTGCCAGGCTCCGCGAGGATCTTCTGGACGCCGTTCAGCGCCTCCTCCAGCGCCCGCACGCGGGTCAGCAGCTTCGTGATGTAAGACAACGGGTGTTCTGCTGCGTATGGGCTCAGGCCATGCTCTTGAGCGAGCCGGAATAGTCCATCAACGATTCTCGGGGCCTTGCCAGGCTCCAGTAACTCGTTCAGTCGCGCCACCTCGGCGGTGAGCACCTCGACCTTCTCCCCCACAACCCAGCCGGCGGTCAGCGCCTGCGTGATCGTGACCACGCGGGCCGCGCTCTGCAGGTTCTTGTCCATGCTCTCCTCACGCTGCTCGGTGACCACGACGCTCGTGTCGGCGTTCACCGTGGTCACGTTGCCGGTGATGCGGATCTCGGGACCGTTCCTCATCGTCGTCTCCTAGAGCGCGGCCGACAGCCGGTCGATCCGCTCGTTGAGGGCCAAGGCGGCGGTACGGATCTGCATGGCGAGGTCAGCCAACCCCGAGGGCCCCTTCGCCACGTCAGCGCCTCGCGACGGCTGGGCGCCGTGGATGCGCTCCTCCACCATCTCGAATCGCTGGTGCGAGAGATTGAGCTGCTCAAGGGCCTGCGCCAGCGTCTCGCTCAGGCTCACCTTGGGCGTGGGATTGCCCGTCAATGTCACGTTCGCGCGCGCTTGTACTTCTCCGTAGCTGCTCATGCTCGTCTCCTCAGACTGATCGGGATGGAAGCAGCACGCCCAGGCCGGGCCGCCGAGGCGGGTAGCCGTGGTGCATGGGGTTGAAGGCCGTCTTGGCGTGGACCGCGCCGCGCGCCTTGCGATCGTCGGTCTTGCCGGGCGACATGCCGCAGAGCAGGTAGCAGAGCCCGTCGCCGTGATCGCTGTGGGGATGGTTCTTCACCGGCTCATCGCGCCGGACCCGGCCATCTCCTCTCTGATACTCGCCGCCAGAGAACCGCGTGGAGTCGGTGTTGAACGCCATCCCATAGGGCGGGTCGCTGACCACTGCGTCTATCGGCTCGCCCTCAAGCATCGGACGCAGAACGCGGCAATCCCCGCAATAGAGCGTGATGCCCGGCTCCGCGTGGAAGAGGTAGTCGCGCAGGCTCATGGCAGGAGGCCGAGCCAGTCCGCGCGGGTCATCGGACCGGCTCATACGTGGCGGCAAAAATGTCCGGCTTGCACGGATAGAACTCGCCTTTGATGCCCTTGATGATCCAGTCGCCAAGCTGGGCCTGCATGGTGCCCTCCTCGGTATGGATACGGAGAGCCGCCGTCTCATACGGGGCGCCGTCATCGTCGATGGCCTCATGGCCCGCCTTGCACCACGCGATGATGGCCCGGCGATTCTTGCGTGTGTACCGCCTCGCCTCGACGACGACTGGCTTCTTGCGATATTTCATCGCGCGAGCTCCTCCGGCCGGCACGGCCTGAGTTGCATCAACTCCCGCGTGAGGATCAGGCACCCGGGCACGTGGCCGTCGGGGAAGAGGGGCGCCGTCACGAAGAGCGCGAGGAAGAGCAGGATCATCGCGACTCCGCCTGATATTTCGCCATTGCCGGGTTCTCGCCGTTCATCCCGGTAGGCCGGTGCCAAGGCTGCCTCCCGGCGACGTTCTGGCGCCACGCCCCGCAGCGATAGCACCAGATGATGCGCCCGCCGCAGATCAGCCACGTCGATTGGCGGTGATCGTGACGCTGGCGCTTCATCGCGGCTCCAATTCCGCCACCAGATCCGGGAATGGGCGCCACCGCACCGGCCGCCCGGCCGCGCGGAGCTCCTGCTTGATCTTGGGGCCGGAGACGTGGTTAGTGGTGTGGGTGACGATGTCGAGCTTCGGCAGGATCTTCGGGTGCTGGATCAGCCAGGTCGCGACGTCGCGGCCGGCGCGGGGCTCCTTGCCGAGGTCGTGGTCGAGGTAGAGGCGGTCGAAGTGATGGCCCGCCGCCAAGTAGGTGATCGCCTCGAGGGGCTCGTCGGTCCAGGTGATGTCATGGCCGACGAAGTGCTGGCGGAACCACTCGATGTGGGCAGGGAAGTCTTCGACGAGTAGGATCTTCATCGCCCGCGGCTCCGCTCGACCAACTCCGGCAGATGCCGGAGCACCTGGGTCAGCCGCTCGATCGAGTTACAGAGCCGGGAATACTCGTAGACCACCGGTCCCTGGCCCACCGTGCCGAACTTCGACAGGCCAAACACACTCGCCCCCGTGCCGGGCAGCTTGTCCCGGAGGAACTCGCCCGCCGTCTGTCGCCACCGCTCGATGTCCTGGACGACCGCCGCGAACGTCGGCCGGCCGGGATTCTTGGTGATCATCGCGTGGGCGTAGCGGCGCTTGATGTGCCACCAGCGGGAGACGTCGCGCTGCTCCTCGGTCGTCTCCTGGAGGCCGCCGCGGATGGCGCTCTCGAGCTGGTAGCCGCGGCCGATGATGGCCGCGAGCTCCTCGGTCAGCGCGAGCATGTTCGGTGTCTTGCTAGCCATGCCAGACCGTCCTTTCATCCTTCGGGGTGTAGTGCCGCTTGACCAGCTCGGCCATCGCGGCGTCGAGGCCCTCTTGAATGGGGAGATGGAGATCGACGCCCGCCTGCGCGGCCCAGTCCTGGACGGCGGCGAGGAGGGCGAACGTCGCCTTGATCCGGTTCTCGGGCGTGTTCGGGAGGAGCTTCGTCCCGCTGGTGGAGACGCCGGAGACCTTGAAGCCCTCGTCGCGGAAGACGACGATGTGGAGCTCGACGAGGACCTCGCGCTGGAGGATGTTCATCGCCGGTCAATCAACCCGAATAGCTTGCGGACGAGTCGGTCTTCGTTCTGTTCCAGCTTTTTAATCTGGCGAGTCAGTGCGAGATCCGTCGCGTCTATAAACGGCACCGACCCCGACCCCCAGCAATCAGGGCACCTATCGTGCGGGCATTCCCTCGTCGGTAGACGGCGGCTTCGACGTTGCTCGCGCTTGACATCCGCTGCTTGTCTTACCGCCCGCAGTGCAACGACCAACCGCTCAAGCGGGGATTTCTTCATCGCGGCTCCCGCATATCCGGCCCCGGAACCGATCGCGGCGGGACGAACGGCCGCTGCTCCGGGCGGCGGCAATGGCAGCCGCATTCGTTCGAGTACTCGCCGGCGGCGTCCTGGAGCCCTAGGCCGCGGCAATCGCGATGAATCCCGGCGCGGCACGGCTCGCACTTCTTCCTTTTCATCGAGGAGGGGCCTCCGTCGAGTAGCAGGTCCCGGTCCGGCACCACTCGCGCCACTCGGCGTTAGTCACATGGCAGCCGAGCGCATACCCGATGAAGACGGCCCCGAGCAGCAGCGCCGCAGCAATGAGCGCGAAGAGGAAGCACCCCATCACGACAGCGTCGTCCGGCTGGCTCACCGCGCCACCGCCGCACAGATCACCAGCCACATCAGTCCCACCGGTCCGACGCGGCAGAAGATCGTCCCGCTCGCGAGTACCGCCCCGCAGACCGCGGCCGCCGACCAAGGTTCGCCGAACTGCACGCCCGCCCCGACCCGCCACGCGAAGGCGAGCACCGCCACCGCCCCGAGCCAGCCGTACTCGACCGCATGCTGCACCGGCTCACAGTGAAACGAGTCCATCGTCGGCCACCCCGCGCGCAGCGTGTACGACCGCAGCCGCACGCCCACCCCGTAGCCGCCGAAGAGCCCGCGCGTCCCGACCCAGCCGATCCTCGAGCGCGTGCACCACCGCCACGCCAGCGCGACCCCCCGCGTCCGCATCCAGAGCGAGTCGAGCGAGTCCCCGCGCGGCGTCCACCGCTCCACCCACCCGACCCGCTTCCCCCCGCGCAGCCGGATCCCCAGCACGGCGACCCCCACCAGCGCGACCCACAGCGCCCCCGTCCACGGCCACCGCACGACCGACGCGGCCGCGAGCGCGACGACCGCCAGCCACGAGGGCCCCGAGAGCCAGAGCCCCACGCCGTACACCGGCCACGTCCAGGGCGACGAAAGCGCCATCACCAGCGCGAGGAACGCGCCGACGAAGGTCCGCTGCCCGAGCCAGGCGTGCACGCGCTGACCGACCCACCAGTCGTCAAGCGCGCACGCCACGCAGAGACACGCGGCGGCCTGCCAGCCCGCGAGCACGTACTCCCAGCCCCAGCTCGGCACCGCACGCGCGAGATACCACGTCGCCGCGATCCCGACCCAGGTCCACGCCGCCTCGCTATGCTCGTCTGATCGCCAGCTCCAGAGGAACCACGTCGCCATCGCGGCGAGCCACCACTCGCCCTGGGCGGCCGCGACCGAGCCGCCGACGGCGATCAAAGCGAGCAGCCAGAGCGAGCGCGCCCCGTTGATCTGGTCGGCGGCGATCCACTCCAGCCGGAGCATCGGCGCGGCGAGGGCCGCGAGGGTGGCGAGGAGGGCGGTCACAACAAAATCTCCTCTTGGGCGTAGTGACTGGGCTTTGCCTGGTAGCGGGAGCCGACCCAATCCGCCCAGGGGACGACCTTGTCGTAGCCGCGCAGGACCCACCGCTGATAGCCCATCAGCTCGGGTGTCCGGTTGAAGACCATCGGATAGGGGAGTGCGCCGAAGTCGCGAAGCTGGCGCCGTCGGGTCTCGCGGTCCTCGTGCGTCTCGCCGGGCCAGTAGCCGATCAGCATATAGACCATGATGTTCCGCGGCTTGACGCCGTGACGAACCAGGGCTTCGAGGCCCGCGAAGAGCCGGGCCCCATCTTTCTTGTTGTCCCACGCCGTATAAATCCGCCGACGCAGCATCCCGTCGTCGCGGTAGTCGACGCTCGCGATCGCGGCGGCGGTCTCGTCGGTGAGCATCCGCGCGTTGATGCCCTGATTAAACGAGACGCGGAACCGGCCGGCGCGCAGCTCGTCAATACGATCTCTCCAGCGCGGCTGACCGAAGAAATCGTTATCGAGCAGGAAGACCTCGCGGGGCCAGGGATCGCCGCGCCAGATCTCCGCGATCGTCGCCTCCTCCCGGACCGCGCCCTCTTTGCGAGGCACGACGCAGAACGAGCAGCGAAGGCGGCACCCGCGCTGCGTGAAGCCGAGCGAGGGGCGGAAGCGCGGATAGAGCGAATAGTCGAGGGCCATCGTGTCCACGCCCAGCGACTCCAGGCCGAGGCCGATGTCCCAGCCGGTGCCGCCGAGGATCGCGCCCGGGTACAGGCGGCGGACGAGTTCAGCGGCGGGCCGGGTTCGCTCGAAGATCAACGAGCCATAGACGCGGTCCCAGGCGGCGGGGTCGCCAAGCTGGGGCGCGACGAGGCGCGGATTATCCGCGCGCCGAAACTCGACGACATCGCCGCGGCCTTTGTGCCAGGCCGACAGGCGCATGAGGGCCAGGTTAGGCAGCTTCCCGTCTAGGTGCAGGAGGAGGACACGCATTAAGTGTCCGTCCCACAAGGCAAACATAGGCGTTGACAGAACGAAGCAGCTTCGTTATTCTTCTGACACAACGAAGCGGCTTCGATAATCCCTAACAGGAGGACGGTATGAACAGGATCCAGGTGAAGGTGGGCGGGAAGCTGATCGGCGAGCGCAAGACGCCGCGCTCGTACACGCACGCGGTCGTGGCCGAGCGGTTCGCGCGCGTCGACTGCGAGCGCGTTCCGGTCCCGGCCGTGAACGGCGTGCCGCAGTCGGACCGGATGAACCGCACCGTCGTCCCGGTGGAGCCCCAGCTCGAAGTGATCTCCTACCACCACGGCCTGCCGCTGGCGATGAAGGGGCTCGCCGCCTTCGAGGCGCAATACTGGCACCGCGAGACGTACCGGAACGCGACGGTGTTCGTCGCCGAGATCGTGCCCGTGCAGCCGCGCAAGCCCGTCACCCTGACGGAGCCCTGCCCCTCGTGCGGGACGCGCCAGGGCAACCACCCGCGCGGCTGCGAAAACCGAGAGGGCGACTAGATGGCCGACGAGGAGACGATCAACGTGATCCTCGCGGACTCCGACGCCGTCTGCGATTGCGGCGCGGATCCGCGGTTCGTCCACTCGCTCGACGGGTGGTTCTTCGAGATCCGGCAGACGCCGACCGCCGACGTGGCGATCGTGCGCTGCCCCCTCTGCTGGTAACCCATAACCGAGGAGGTCACCATGACCACCACCACGAAGACCCCACTCACCCCATCCGGCGAAGTGCCGGACCTGTTCGACCGGCTGCTCGCCGGCCTGATCGGTCGCCCCGACGTGATGAGCACGAAGCCCTCGACGCGCCAGACGGTCCCGCCCCTCGGGATCGGCGGCGTCGCGACCTACGTCGTCCGGACCTTCCGCGTCCAGGACGAGGACCGCGCCTCCGAGGATCTGATCTTCCTGGAGTGCTACGACGCGAAGGGGCAGACGCGCCTCGCCCTGCCCCCGGCCGTCGCGGACATCATCGCCCGGCAGCGCGAGGCCCTCACCACGAAGAGCCGCACCGCGGCGGCGAAGCGCGTCGCCGCCGATCGCAAGGCGCGCGGCGAGAAGCCCGCCTTCATGCGGAAGCGGGGAGGCTGATCCATGAAGAGCCGGCTCACCATCGTTCGGAACTGCAAGCGCGCTGGGATGACCCGCGCCGAGGTCGCCGCGAAGATCCGCGGCTCGATCACGGAGGCCAGCACCCGCGAGGGCTGGAGCAAGGCCGAAACCGCGATGGCCCTCGCGGAATGGCACCGGCATCTGGACAAGGTCTTCGGGAAGGAGGAGGCCCACCCGTGCTAGAGTCCCCGGCCATGAAGACCCCGGCGCCGACCTGCCCCAAGCATCCCCACGTCCGCCTCCGCTGCCCGGCCTGTAACGGCCGGAAGGGGGGTAAGGTGATGAGCCCGAAGAAGCTGAAGGCCCTGAAGCGGATCTCGAAGCTCCCGCGCCCGCGGGAGTAGCCCGCCCCCGCGGGCGGCGTGCCAGCTCGGACGCCGCCCGCCTCATCGCCCGCTCGGCACCAGTTCGGCGATCGCGTAGTGCAGCAGCGCGACCGCGTCCGCCTCGTCGTCCGACTCGACCACCTTCCAGCGGTTGCAGACGGCGGCCTTCATCGCTTCTTTACTCGCCGCCTTCTTTGATCCGCACGTCCAGATCTTCAGCGTCGTCACGTTGACCGACGTATGCTCGATCGCCCGGATCGCGCAGAGTTCCTGGATGCGGCCGGCGAGGTTGGCCGCGACCTCGGTCGCCGCCCCGCCGCGCCGGAAGTTCTGTTCGTAGACGATCAGGGTGCAGTCGCCCGGCGTGACGTCCTCGAGCCAGCGGCGGAAGCGCAGGTAGCGCATCCCCGGCGAGTCGCCCCGCGAGAGGGCGAACGTCTGCACGCCCGACTCGAGCATCCGGTACTCGACCGAGCCGGGGAACGTGGGGCGCGCGATGGCCCAGCCGGTCGACGTGGCCGGGTCGAGCGCGAGGATGCTCACCGCCCGCGCCCTTCGATCTGCCGGCGGACCGCCTCGGCGTCGCGCGCGGTCTGCTGGGCCTGCATCGCCGCGGCCGCGTCCTCCTTGAACCGGAGGAGGAGCATCTCGCGCTGGGCGATCGCTAGTCCGCGGAGCAGGATCGCCTCGACGAGGGCGGGCGAGCAGTGCTCCGACGCGATCTGGAAGTTCGCGTAGAGGTCGGTCCCCGTGAAGGAGAGGATCACGCGGGGGACCTTGGGCTTCGGGGCCTCGGGCTGGTGCTCGCCGTTGTCGTCGCTCATTTCCACGTCTCCAAGACGGCTTGCTTTACCGCCTGCCATTGCTCCTCGGTGAGTTCGATCGCGAGGGTCCCGGTACTGATGACGCGCGCGGGCTCACTCGGAACGTCGTACGACTGCCGGTAGCCATTCCGGACGCGCTCCTGTCCCTCGCGGTAGGCGGCAAGTTTCTCCTCGTAGGCGGGGTCCGGGTCGTGGCGAACCACGTTCAGGATGTAGGTGCTCATGCGATGGTCCAATTCTCCCCGGCATCGGTGATGTAGCGAAGCGAGAGCTCGCGGCGCGCCCACTGCTCGCGGCGGATCTTCCAGAAGGCGGCGAGGCACGCGGAACGGTGGTCCCACACCGCGATCAGACGGTCTACTGGCGTTTGCGGCATCATTGGAATGCCGGGGCGCCAGCGCAGGCCGCCCCGGCTCGGAGTAGTCGACCTGAACTAGGCCGGCTGCTCGGTCGGGGTGCCCGCCGCGATCTCGATGACGGAGGCTTGCCCCGCGCCCACGACGACGTCGAGCGTCCCGATGACGTCCAGCACGCCGTCGCTCAGATCCGCGTCGGCCTTGAAGGTGATCAGCGCCGTCCCCGGGGCCTGCGCGCTGACGACGGCCTTCGTGCCGTCAGCGGCATCCGGGGTCACGGTCACCACCGCGGGGTCCGAGGACTCCCAAGTCGGGTTCTGCACGATGGCCGCGGCGCCCTTGCGGTCCTTGGCGGTCACGGTCAACGGACAGTCCTGCGTGTCGGTCAGAACGAGCTGCATGATGGTCTTCTCCTTGGTGGTGGGCCTACCGCTGCTCGCGGATTGGCCCGACAGTGAACTCCAGGGTCACGGCATTCCGCGGTTGCGCTTCAAAGCGTTCCGCGCGGCCCTCGTTGAGGGCACCGTGAAGCAACTCGGCGGTGCGGTACATGCCGAGCGCGCGCATCTCGCCGACCAGGTCGTCGACCTTGTCTAGCGCGGCATCGTAGGCTTTCGGGTTGACCATAGATCACCCCCTCTGGACAGCGTCGGATAGGTGGGACTCGATCCCGTACGCTCGCTGGTAGCCACGCCACCAGTCCTCCGGGAGCTCGCGTATCGGCGAGGGCGGGATGGCCGGCTTGAACGCCGTCACCGCCCCGCGATACCAGGGTTCCAGCTCCATCCGGAAGCGGAACGGGGAGCCCGCTCGGCCGGCCGGCGTCTTCCGATAGATCAGGTCCGCCTCGTACCGCTTGCGCTCCAGGAACCGCCGATGCTCGGGCGAGCAGGTCTTCGCCTGGCCGCGGACCTCGATCCCGCAGACCACGCACAACCGCTGGCGCGCGGCTGCGGGCCGCACCGCCTCGACGTCATGCCGCCGAATCGCGTGGGCGTTGAGACACTTGAAGACCACCGGCCGCGGCTGGTCCGCGTCGATCTGGTGGTCCGCGTCGTACTCCAGAAAGCTATCGAGCATCATCGGCGCCTCGCATTTCGGGCAGGTCATAAGGCCCCTCGTCCCCCGCCGCGTGCACTGCTCGTTCCCGCGCTGCCTGACACTCGAGACACGTCACCGCCAAGGGGAGAGCGCGCAGCCGCGCCAGCGCGATCCAGTCCCCGCAATCCGCGCACCGCCCGAAGGTCCCGTCCGCCACGCGCCCGAGCGCGTCCGTCAGCGCCCGGATCTCTTCGCGCGCCCGCTCCCGGTCGGTGATCCGCGCCTCCCGGTCCTGGCCCGCTTGGGCAGCGTCGGCCAAGTCCCGCCCGTGCGCCCCGGGACCCGGCTCGAGCTCGACCCCGTCGAGCTGCGCGAGGCGGGCCTGGGCGGTGGCGAGGCGGCTGCGGATGAGCGCGTCGAGGGCGTTCACGCGAGGATTGTGCCGGTTGGAGGAACGACCCAGATCGCCGCCAACCCGATCTGAGGAATGATGCGACTTGTTATCGGGTTAGCGCCGACCCCGGTTTCATCGTGCACAAGCCTGATTGTGCGCGGTGCCGGAGAGATCGTCGTCATAGCGCGGGGTTGCCCGGCTCCGGATTGTGCGATGACCTCCGCGGAGCAAAACCAACCGGGCACAACTCGCGGTGTCCTTACACCGTTCATCGGTCCGCCCACCACTCGAAGAGCCGGCCGACGGTATTGTCGAAGCACCAGAAGATCGCGTCGGCGGTGCGGTCGTGGCTGAAAAGGGCCACGCCCAGCACGATCCCGAGGATGCCGCCCAGGATCTCGATCACGCCGACCACTCCCGCCAGCCGGGGTGCTCGCCCAGCAGCCGAGCGAAGGAACAGTCGTCGTCGTGGCTGGGCTCGACGTGAAAGCAAATCGAGCAGTCTCGCGGACCACCTTCCTCGTGAGTCCGCCATTCCGCCGCCTTCGCCACGGCGAGCAGGGCGTCGAAGGCGTTGACCGCGCGGACGATCAGGTCGGCGTCCGCCCGCATCTGGGGCGTCGGCTCATCCTCATCGGTGTAGAGCTGCGCGACCTCGGCCGTCCCGCCGAGGTACTGGTGCACGATCGTCAACACGTTGACCGATCCGCTATCATCAACGACCCACGGCCGCGGCGTCGCGCTCATGGCGTCCACTTCAGCTTCCCGATCTCCCGGTGGAGCACCGCGTCGGAGACCTTGGTGTAGATCTGCGTCGTCGCCAGCGACTCGTGGCCGAGGGCCTTCTGGATGACCCGGATGTCGACCTCGCGCTCGAGCAGGTCGGTCGCGAAGGTGTGCCGGAAGCGGTGCGGGGTGCAGTCCGGGACGTCGGCGTTCAGCCCCCAGACGTGGGTCATCGCCTCGATCGACTCGCGCCGGATGACCCGGTAGTTCGCCGTTGAAAGCAGGTAGTGCCCGAGCTTCATCTCCGGCCGGGTCGCGAGGTACTCCTCGAGCAGCGCGACCATGCCGGGGTGGAGCGCGACGACCTGGATCTTCCCGCCCTTGACCGTCGCCCGGATGTGCGGCTGCGGCCCGCCGAGGGTGATGTCGCCGAGCTTGATCTCACAGATCGGCGTCACCCGGAGCCCGGTGTAGAAGAGCAGGGCGCGCACGACGCGCTCGTAGAGGGTGAGCGGGAGGGCCTGGAGCCGGTCCTTCTCGTCGGCCATGAACGGCCGGGGGAGGTTCCGCGGCTTCTGCATCAGCGGGACCTCGTCCATCGGGTTGGCCAGCCAGAGCCGGTGCTTCACGCCCCACTTGCCGAACGAGGAGAGGACCGCTTGCTTGAAGCAGAGCGTCGCGGGTTTGCACCCCGACGCCGACGCCGCCTGGAGCAGCGTCTTGCAGAGCGCCGGGGTGAACGCGCGGAGGTCGAAGTCCGGGCCGGCCTTGCGCTCCATCCGCCGCAGCTCCCCGCGGTAGCCGGTGAGCGTGCCCTTCGCCTTCCCGGTCATCTTCAGCTCTTCGAGATATGCCGTGATCGCATCGCCGAGTCGCATACGCCACCCCTTCGTTGTGACATTGCTCCGCCGCTTCTTCGGCGGTCGCTGGGTGGGGCGGATTGTGGGCGAGGCGGCCAGCGAGGTCAAGGGCGGTCCGCTTCCGGGTCGTATGGAGTGATGGTGGGCGGCTCCTCAAGGGTGAAGCGGATGTCTTGCCCCTTGTCATTCGGGAGTCGCTTCACGCCGATGAGCTTCTCGTCGTTCGGCCTCTTGAGTAGGAGCAAGACCTTTGCCTCACTGAGAATGATCTGAATCCTCTTCGCTTCCCTTTTCACCACGCGGGCACCACGACATCCGTCGGGTCGGTCACCGCGGCCAGCCGGTCGACGATCGCCTTAGCGTCCTTCGACGCGACCCCCTCCCGGTCGAAGACGGTGATGCAGACGAACAGCGAGCGCCGGACCTGGGGCGGGTAGGGGACGTGGAGCTTCCCCGTCTCTAGGTCGCGCTGAATCGAGCGGGCGACCCGCACGGCGTCGTCGAGCGTCATCTTCGCCGCCGCCTCGGCGATGGTCTGGGCCTGGCTCATGCGGCGCTCCTCGCGAGCAGCGTGTTCACTTCCATGATCGCGGCCGGGTCCTTCGCCGCGACCTTCTTGAATAGCTCGATCGCGTCCTGGCACGCCGCGAAGTCGACCTTCTCGATGTCGTCCGTCCCGAACATCGACTTGAAGAGGCGGATGCGGGCGTCCTTGCCGATCGGCGGGTCCCACTTGTCGAGCTCGCGGTGGAGTTCCTGTTCATCGGACATCGGCCCGAGCGGGCTCTCGACCGCGGGCGGTGCGATGACCGGAGCCGGGGCCTTGACCTCCGGGATCTGCGACTGGCGGAGGTCGGCCCGGATCTTCTCGAGCCCGGCCTTCAGGGTGGCGCTCGGCAACGGCTGGATCTTCGCCCACTGGCGGACGCCGAACCCGATGGCGAGGAGCCGGGCCTTCGCCTCGACCTGCTCGCGCGCCTGACCGGGGTGGGCCTTCTGGAGTTCGGTGACGATGTCCTTCAAGATCTGCTCGCGGTCGTCTGGAACAACTGTTTCTTGAGCCGACGCGGGGGCGGTGGCGCCGCTGCGGGGACTCGAACCCCGTTCTTCGCCTTGAAGGGGCGAGGGCCTACCCGTAGCCGACAGCGGCTCGGTCCCGCCGCGCGCCCAGGCCGCGAGCTTCGCGCCCGTCTCCTCGGTGATCGGCTTGTCGAGTGGGAAGAACTCCCGATGCTGCTCCTGCAGTTTGATCGGCTGCGGCACGCCCGGCTTGTCGGGCAGGAGGAGGATGCTCACGGTCAACTCGTAGGGGAGGTTCTTCTCGCAGATCGGAACCCACCCCTTGAACCCGGCGAGGGTCTGTTTCGGGACGACCTTCGTCTCGCCGCGCTCCTTGATAATCTCGATCTTGTCCTCCGCGCGCATGCACAGGATCAGGTGCGCGCGGCACTGGAGCAGCTTCGAGACCATCCGGCGGTGCTCGCCCTTGGGCTTCACCCAGGACAGCATCTTGACCTTGTCCTCGCCGCCGAGCCGCTTCAGCTCCGCCTCCTGCATATCCAGGATGCCGCCCTCGCCCGCGTGCTCGTGCGAGAACGAGTCGACGACGATGACCGGATAGCCGGCCTTGTCGGCGGCGACGATCGCCTCCTGATAGGCCGAGGGCGAGAACGGCGGATGGAGGTCGGCATGATCGAACTGGAAGCGGTCGGCGTAGTGCTTCGCGCGGCCGGCTTCGGTGTCGATGACCGCGAAGGGCTTGTCGCCCGACATCCCCTTGGCGAGGCGCATCGCGGTATAGGTCTTGCCGCCGCCGCTGGCGCCGGCCAGGCCGAGGATCAGGCCGACGCTCTCGCGCTTGGCCGGGCGGAAGGAGATGGTCACGCCGGGATCCCCTCCGCGGCCGGCCGGGCGACCTCGAACGTCTCGCGGAGCTGCTTGTAGTGCTTCTCGCAGAGCCACTGCTTCATCTTGTAGTGGTAGTCCGCGATCGGGTCCTCGCAGATCCCGTCATCGTCGATCCGACACAGCGACGGTGTCTCGCGCTTCGCGATCTCCAGGTTCTGCTCGATGAGGCGGTAGCCCGCATGGTTGTGGTAGTACGTCATCGAAGACTCGGAGACGTCCTGCGCGGCCTTAACCGCCTCGCGCTCGCTGCCGGCCAGGACCTCGACCTCTTCGACCGTGACCCGCCGCACCGTGTACTTCGTGATCATCCCCGCGCCTCCTTCTCGGCGATCTCCATGTACTCGCGCTGCATCCATCGCGTCTCTTCCCAGGGCGGCAACTCGGCCGAGGCGACCCGGGTCGGGTAGCCCGGCCAGTGCCCCGACTTCAGACACTCGCCCCAGAGCTCGATCGCGCGGAGCACCTTCTTCGTCCCGAGGTCCCGCACCCCCGGCTCGAGGCCGATCACCGAGAGCGCGTGCGGGTCGTAGGCTTCCTGGACAACGAAGGTAAACTCCGGATCCGGCCCGCCGACCATCTGCACGCCGCGGCGGTAAAACGCGGCCTGGATGTCATAGCCGTTGCCGAACAGCGGGCCGCGCGCCCATGCCTCCGGGTGTGCCGAACCCTCGGTCGTCTTGTAGTCCCAGATCTGCGACTCGTCGGTGGCGATCCAGTCGAGGCGCGCCCGGCACCAGACCCCGTTCGGCTCCTGCCAGATCACCGTCTCCTCCGCCCGGCCGTCGCTGAACGGGCGCGGAGTGAAGACGTCGAGCTGGCGCTGACACGCCTTGGCCATCATCAGCACGCGCCCGACCTGCTCCTGGAGCAGGGGGATCTTCCCAGCCGCTCGGATCTCGTCCCGCAGCGCCTGCGCCTCTTTCTTTCGCCAGTCGTAGAACGGCACAACCTCGAAGCGCTCCGCCCCTTCCAGGACGTAGGCGTGCGCGGCGGTCCCGAGATCGAACTTCCCGTCGTCCTCGCGCTCGAAATGCGGGTTCAGTTTCGGGTGCGCGGTCCAGGCGTGGAGCGGGCTCTGATCGAGCAGGATCTTCGCCATCGACGCCGAGAGGGACGGGGCCGGGCAGGGGTCGGCGTGATAGAGCTCCGCCGCCATCGTGTAGATCCCGGGCTTCACCGCTTGGCCCTCTTCTCGTCGCGAGCCCGGGCCGCTTTCCTGAGCAGAGAGGCTGCAGTGTGAACGGTGATGTCCCGGAGCGGGAAGGTGACCGAGGCGACGGACCCCGCGTGCGTCGTGTCCTTGATCGTGACGACGACCTTCCGGGTCATCATCACGCCACCAGCAGCGCGGCGAGGATGCCGATGGTCAGCATGGCCGCGATCGTCGTCACCGCACCGAGCACGGGACGCTCCCGCGGCGTGGAGACCGCCGCGTCCTCCGGGCCGCCGAGCTTCGCGGCGCCCCCGGCCAGGTAGCCGAACCCCACGCCCGCCGTCAGCGCGACGCAGACATAGACGACGAAGTAGCGCCACATCATGGGTGCTCCGTTCCGGGGTCGATCTGGCCGTTCATGTGTCCTCTCTGGTCATCGGGTTTCCCGCGCACGATCTGCACGTTCACAACGCGCGCCGCTAGTTAGCGACTTGGCATCGCGGTTGCGTTAGGTTCCCCGAGCGCCTTGAGAATGAGCCGCGCGGCGCGCACGAGGTCCGCTCGGGTTACTCGATCCTTCCGACGGGAGGACATCTTGGCGGGCGGTTTTCGGGCCTGGATCAAGGGACGCGCGCCGAAGACGCCTCCGATCAGCGAGGAGTTTCTCCGCCGCGGTCCGCACGCGATCACTGCCGTAGCGCCCCGCCAGAAAGTGCACCACCATCGTCCGGGTGACCCCCGCCGCGACCGCGACGTGGTCCTGGGTGATCTTGGCTTTCTTGAGTTGCTTCTTCAGTTGCAGTACGGTCCCGGCACTCACGGTGAGGGAGACTACTACTCACGGTGAGAATCTGTCAAGAGGAATTTTCTCAAGGTGAGACGCCGCCGGACTGAGATCGAGGGCGTGGCCCCCGTAAGCTATGAGGAAGCCGAGGGGATTCCAGGCTTTACCGAGTTCTGCGAGGCGCGACCGACCACCGCGAAGAACCTTCGGACGCGAGACCGGCACAAAATCCCGTGGGAGATCATCGGGCAGCTCTTGATTGTGGTCTGGCGCGACGGGATCGAGGAGCAGCGGGACCGGATCGCGTTACAGGAACGCGAGAAGGCCCAGATCGCGGCCCTGCGAAAAGTCATGCGGGCTCTCGATCTGGCGCGGGATTCGCTCAAAGACCCGGACTGAGTAAGGACAGGTTCCGCTTTACTCATGGTGAGAACGTGCTATGTTCTCGCGTACCGCCGGAGGGGGAGCCGAGCGGCGGCAGGAGGGCCCGATGAGAGCCTTCGCGTGGGTGCTGGTCGGATTTGGCTTGGTAATCGTGGTGATGGCGATGTATATGACGACGGCGGACAACCGCGCACGTCGGCAGGCGGCGGTCACCATTGCCGCACGTGGCGGCGGCTATACGCAACCCGAGGAGAGGTCGCCGACCGCCGGGATCTTCTTCGGCTTCGGGATGACGGCCCTCGGCGTGCTCGTCCTCGCCGTCCGCCGCCCCGGATCGCCGGTCATCGTGGTCGCCCTGTTCCTGCTCTCTGGGTGCACCCTTCCGGGCTACCAGGGCGGGCCGATACCGCGGACGACGCAGTACACCTACCCGGGGCGCTCCTTCAATCCGGATACCGGGCTCGCCCACAGCCCGATCCCGACCGTCGCCGAGCCGCTTGACGGCGGCGTGTTCGTCTACGGGATGGTCTTTCACGATGGCAGCAGCGCGAACAGCGTCGACCCGTTCGACACCTTCGCCGCGTGCGAGACTGGCCGCCGGGCCTATGCCGACCTAACGGCTGAGCGGGTCAAGGACGGGGCGGCGCCGGTGATGACGACGAAGTGTTTCCGGGCCCACGACACGGGCGGGCACCAAACCCGATGACCAGCGTCGCGGCGGCCTGCCTCTATCTTCTGATGTTCTGCCCGGCTGATGCGATCCCGCCCGCTGCGCCGCCGCTCGCGCACGGCCAAGGGTTCTGGGCGATCTATAAGACGCTTCCGGACGGGACGGAGCGCGCGGAGACTTACGAGAACGCCGATGCTTGCGCGGCGGATTCGACGGTGCTGCGGGACTTCGGGCACGACGCTTCGATCTGCTACGAGCTGCTCTAGTCCTTCAGGAGCCGCTCCCGCGCCGCCTTGAAGGCGTCCAGTTCGTCGGCGAACTTCCCGAGCTGGTCGGCCTCGTCCTCGGTCATGCAGACGTTGCCCTGCTGGCGGAAGAACTTGATCTTGGGCCGCACCGGGAGCGGGAGCTCGGGCTCGAGCGCCACATGGACGCAGCCGACGAGGATCCCCGCGAGGATGGTGGCGAGGATCAGGGCGCCCGCAGCGATCCGCGCGTTCTGGCGGGTCACTTGTTCCACTTCTGATTGAGGTCGTCTTCGAGGTCCTGCCCGGTCTTCTTCGGCTCCTTCTGAATCCGGTCCAGCGCCGCCCGCAGTCGATCCCGCTCCGCCTCGAGCTGGGCCTTCTTCCGCACCAGGTACTCGTGCGCCGCCTCGACCTTGGCGTTCTTGGAGAAGAACGTCGTCCAGACGAAGCGCACGATTCCCAGCGCGAAGGAGACCAGCGCGATCAGGAGCGGGATCGAGAGCGTAAACATGGCTACTTGAGCGGGACCTTGACCACGACGGGGGCCGACTGCGCCTTCACGCCCTGGCTCAGTCGGGCCTTGCGCTGGGCGGGCGGCTCCGCGGGGGCGGTGGCCTTGGCCTCGACCATCGCCTTCATCCCGGCGAAGTCCTCGGACAGGTAGCGGAAGGTTTCCTGGCAGGCGGTCATCGCCGAGCTCAGGCCGGGGCCGGTGGCGACCTTGTTGATCGCGTTCAGGGCATCGGTCGCGGTGGCGAAGCCGAGATCCGGATCCGCGGCGACCTGGCCGCCGGCGGCGGTGATCGCGGCCACGCAGCCGAGCCCGGCGAGGACGCGGGTCGTGAAGCCGGGTGCGCCGCCGATGCTCGCGCAGGCGGCGAGGAAGAGCATCACAACGAGGAGTAGGGCGACGAAATTCCGCATGGGGTCTCCTTCAGGGGTTGTAGGACGTCTGCCAGCTCCGGAGCATCGCCCGGTACCGACGAGACAGGGGGAGCGGGCGCGCTCGAGCGCGAGCCCGCCGGTCGCTGCCGAAGGCGTCGACCTGGCCCCAGCGCCCGCCGGGCTCCTGGAAGGCAAGGTAGCCGCCGGGGAGCATCTCGGGGATCGGCCGCTTCAGAAGCCCGCGGTAGTCGTAGCCGCGGTCATCCCAGGGGGCCGCGAAGTCGTAGTAGCCCGGCAGGCAGAAGTCCGAGAGGAGGACGTCCGGCCCGTTCGGCATCGGCCAGCGGATCCCCCACTCGTCGGCCTCGACCGCATCGGCGACTTCGAGATCCCAGCGGCGGCCGTCCGGCCCCGACACCTGCCGGTCGATCATCGGGTTGACGCGCGCTTCCCAGATCTCGTGCGTGAGCGTCCCCGAGATCGAGTTCCCGCCGGCGCGCCCGGTCTTCGCGAACGTGTAGCCGATCGGGAATCCGTCCTCGGCGACCTCGTGGTAGCCGAGGGCCTCGGCCTGGTCGCTGTCGTCGGCGATGACCTGGAGATGCCCGAACCCCTTCGGGATCGCCTGGCCGTGCGGCATGAAGGCGACGTCCACTTCGGGCAGGCCCCATGCCCGATTGAACTCCGGCAGGAAGTCCTGGATCGCCGCGACGTAGTGACGGACCTCGTCGTCCGAGCAGACCGACGGCGACGCGGCGTTGATCACCAGGATGGAGTCGGGCGGGGTCATCGGCCGGCGGCGGTCTCTTTCGATGCGGCGACCTGCATTGGCACCGACTGCGAGAGATTCTTCTTCAGGCCGCGCAAGGCGGAGACTAGGCTCCCGCACACGGCTAGGAGCAGAATCCAGCCCGTCGGCACCGTGAGAGTCTGGGCCGCGACCGTACCCCCGGCCGTCCCCACGCCCATACTCGTCAGGAACGCGGTGAAAAAGTCGCTCACGAAATCGACGGCCAGGTTGAAGAGCGTCTGCTTGTCGTACATGGGGGCCTCCTAAGCGATCAGGAACTCGTGTCGCCCGACGCGCAGTTTCACGCGCCGGGGGTCGTACCAGCTCGGCAGCTTGTGGTCCGCCCGGTCCCGGATGGTGAGCTCCGGGTTCAGGTAGAACGTCGAACCGTGGGTCGGGTCGTCGTCGAGCCGCCAGTACGCGATACTCGCTGCGCGCCAGCAGCTCTCCCAGTTAGCCGGGCTCGGGGCCATGAGCCGGCGCGCCCGCGCCCCGGCGTAGTCATCGTTCCAGCACGAGAACGCTTCGAAGGACTTGCCGTCACCGTCAACGAGCCCGTCCTTCCCGAGGATGACGAAGCGGGCCGTCGTCTTCTGTTCATCCATGCGGTTTCGGATCACGAACGCGACCGCGATCTGCCCGAGTTGAGGCTCGCCTTCGGCTTCGAGGAAGATGGTGCTCGCATAGAGAATCAACGCCGGCCATTGCCCGGGGTCGTCGGTCAGCCGCGGGAGCGGGAGCAGGCCGGGGAGCATCAGACCGGGGGTTCGCGGTTCCACCGGTTGAAGACCCAGACGACCAGGCAGACAATCGCGAGAATCGCCGCCAGCGCAACGGCATAGGGGGCCACGGTCTCGATCACTTCCACTGCCGCGACGAGTATCTTACTGATCACAGAAGACCCGCTCGGCCGGGTCGCGCGAAGTGTTCCGGCAGATCTGCCGCTGGAGCCGGGTATTCGTCTTCACAAATTCCAGCAGGCCATGCGTTTCCTCGCGATGAGCCTTGATCTCGGCAGCCGTCGTGGTGAGCGGCGAGGGGAGTTGGCCGATGAAGATCATGAAGAACGCGACGCAGATCGCCACCGGGAACCCGAAGGAGGCGAGCGTCCAAATGACGAGCTTCGCGTACCAGGGGGCTCCATTCAGAGCCGGCATTCCGAGGGCGACCCCGTTGCTTCCCGCATCGTGGGCAGCGTGCGATCGGCGCTTGGACATTAACGGTCATGGTCCTTTCGATCCGACGCAGTCCTGGACATCCGCCGGGTTGCGCGCCACGTTCACGCAGACCCGGCGAACGAGGTCCGTCTGCACGCGGAGATGCTCGACGAGGGCCGCCCGCGCCTTTTGCGTTTCCACCACCCGGGCCTCGTTGTGCTCGAGGGCCGTTTCGATGGTGCGCGCGAGGACGACCTGGGCGACGATCTGGAAGATCGTCCCGAGCGTGATAAGGCCGAGGCAGAGCACAATAGTCCCGACGACGAGCGGGTGATCGGTGCGGCGCCGCCCAGGCTGGACGAACTCGGTCAGCGGATCGGTGCGTCGGACGGGGGTCGGCTTCGCCGGCGCCGTTGCCATCAGGACACCTTCTGGAGGTTGACGACGGTATGCTCGATCTCGTGGCGCATGAAGCGCGCCCCGGCCGCATAGGTCGCGGTGATAAGCGCGATATGCTTCTCCGACTCCTTGGTCGCGTCGACGAGGGCCAGGTCGAGGGCGTCCAGGACCACGACCAGCGCCCCGCCCGCCGAGAGCGTGCCTCGCCCGATGTTCAGGATGTTCGTCCCGTTCACGCCGTTGATCAGCGTCAGCGCGGCGTCGAGGTTGTAAAGGGTCAGGGTCAATGCGGAGACGTCGCCGGAGCCGAGCGCGCTCCCATCCTCCTTCTTGAGGTCGGCCGTATAGCGGAAGGCGGACTTCTCGGGGATCTGGAGGACCGTCCCGTCGGTGTTCTTCGCGACTGACCGGATCTGGGTGGATGCAGTTGCCATTAGCTCGACGCTCCATAGGTTTCGGCGGTGGCCCCAGGCACGCGCCCGGCGCCGGGGAGGAGGCCCGCCGTCGCGAAGACCTCGGCCTGCACGCGGCCGGCGCGCATCGTCTCGGCGGTCGCCCCCGCCACCGCGAAGGCTTCCATGGTGGCCCGGCCGATCTGGTAGGTCGGCGCGATGATCTGGACGAGCTCAACGAAGCCCCCGGCCGGGATGAAGAAGGCGAGGAATTCCTCAGCGAGGTTGACCTGCTCCTGGAAACTCTTTGCGATCCTGACGATGTGCGTCTCGGTCAGCCCGAGGGTATCCTGCACCGCCTTCCCGACTTGGCGCCGAAGCGTCTCGGTCAAGAGCACGTTGTCGCTGAGCGCCTTCGTCTTGATCACACTGGTCACGAGTTGCTCGGTGAACGCGGCGAGCTCGGCGATGGTCTTGCGGACGGTGGCAGTGTCGGTCTCCGTCAGGCTGACCGTCTCCGCGGTGGCCCGGCGAACGAGGCGGGTAAGCGTCTCGTTCAGGGACAGGGCGTCCGCGCGCGTGGCGAGGACCGCCTTCAGGGCCGTCAGGTTCTCGGTCAGGCTCACCGTCTCGGCGAAGGTCTTGTTCGTTTGCCGCGCCTGGGCCTCGGACAGGAGCACGGTCTCGGCGATGCTCTGCGACTTCCGGACGAGGAGGGTGAGGTTCTCCGAGAGGAGGAGCGTGTCGGCCAGGGGCCGGAGGATGAACTTCAGCGTCCCGAGGTTCTCGGTGATGGCGACGGTGTCGGTCAGGTTCTTCCGGGTCTCGCGCGCCAGCGTCTCAGTCAGGCTCAGGGTCTCCGCGATCGACGCCTGCTTCCGCGCCGCGAGCTGGAGTTGCTCGGTCAGGGAGAGCGTCTCCGGCAGGTTCCGGATGATGAGCTTGATCGCGGTCAGGTTCTCGGTGAGCTGGAGCGTCTCGGCCACCGTCTTCGAGGGCCGCTTCGCCAGGGTCTCCGACAGGCCGATCGTATCGGCCAGGCCGTTGACCTTGGTCACGGCGAGGCGAAGCTGCTCGGTAAGGCTCAGCGTGTCGGAGACGCCGCGAAGGACGACCTTGATCGCGCCGAGGTTCTCCGAAAGGCTCAGGGTCTCGGCGAGCGGGTGGGTGATGACGCGCCGGAGGCTCTCGGTCAGGGCCACGGCCTCAAGGATCGTCTTCCGGGACTGGACGGTCTGATCTTCGGTGAGCGCCAGCACTTCGCCGAGCGCTTTCCGTGCCTGGAGCTGATCAGCTTCCGATAGGGCGAGCGTGTCGGAAGGAGTCTCGTTGAACTGGGTGCCGCCGGCCGCGACCTTGAACACCGCGACGCAGCCCGTCGCGTCGTCGGCGACCGAGATCGTCCAGGTCGCGTTCTTCGATGCCGCCGACGCCTGGACGTCGTACTCCACCTGACAGCCAGTCGGCGTGTGGTCGAAGAGCTCCACGTACCCGGCGCCGGGCGTGGTCGAGAACGCGGAGCTGTTCGAGGTCAGGAAGCCCAGGTAGAGGTGTCCGTCCGCCGAGGCCGTCACCGAGTTCGAGTCCGGCGTCGTCGTCGAGGCGTTGACCTTGGAGTTCGTGCCGTCCAGCGCCCCCGAGGTCTCGGCGCCCACCCACTCGCAGACCACGAGGACGCGACTGCCCGTCGAGGCGGAGAATGTCACCGTCACCGCCTCGCCGTTGTTGCCCGCCGCAACGTTCTCCGCGTAGCGGATCGTCACCCGCTCGGGGTTCCCTCCGTTCGTGACCGCGTTTTGCCACGTGTTGCCGTCGTCATCGGCGACGCTCGAGATAGTTTG
This sequence comes from Candidatus Methylomirabilota bacterium, assembly GCA_035249225.1. Taxonomy (GTDB): domain Bacteria; phylum Methylomirabilota; class Methylomirabilia; order Rokubacteriales; family CSP1-6; genus CAMLFJ01. Next base: position 28,603 of record DATFGS010000274.1, read on the forward strand.
AGCGGAGTCGTTGCGGATGCACGCGGTCAGGAGGCTGCCGGCCAGCCGCGGCCAAATGTTGACGGCCACGGTGCTCCCGGTCCCGCCCGGGACGAAGGAGACCAACTGGCGCAGTGTCCAGCCCCCATCCGCGGCCGGCGGATTCGGGATGCCGACCGTGATCGAGCAGGTCCCGTTCGGGGTCTGGTTGTCGGCATACGCGCCGGGATTCTCCGACGCCGCGGCGGTGAGCGCGCGGTCAGAGACCGCCACATCCCCCGTCGCCGCCCCCGCCACATCCGCCCGCAGCGTGTAGTTGGTCGGCGCCGTGGGGGTCAACGTCTGCGAGGCCGTCAGGTGCCAGGCCGAGATGGCCAGCACCAGCCAATCGCGCGTGCTGTCGAGGGTCACGTTCGGCGGGTCAGGGGCACCCGTGCCCGTCGCGGTGACCGACGCCGCCTCAATAGCGTCGAGTCCGAAGGTGCCAGTCTGCACGACGTAGCAGCCGGTCCATGTCTCGGTCCCGACCGAGGAGGTATAGGCCTGGTAGCTGGCGGCGCCGGCCGCGGTGGCGATCTTCCCGGCGACGGAGAGGCGGCCGTCGGTGGAGCCGTCGTTGTGGCTGTGCGACAGGATCTCGACGAAGCCGGCTTGCAGCGTGTGGGTCGGGATGCCAGCGCCCGCCCGCTCCCAGGTGAACACCACCACCAGGTCACCGACCTGGGTGCCCGCTGGGGAGGTCGTCGACAGCCCCGCGACGGGGGCGGTCTCAGCGCGGCGGGAGGGCGCGGCCATCGCTTACGCTTTGAGTGCGCTCTTCCATGGCCGCGCCGACCACGACGGCGGCCAGCATCCCGAGCGCCGGGACGCGAAAGGGGAACATCCCGACCGACAGGATGCCGAGCGCGACCACCGCCGGGCCCCAGCTCGTCCAGACCGTCGCGCGCGCCGACCACGTCCAGGCCGTGAGGATGGCGAACCCGATCAGCCCGGCCTCGACGAGAACCTGGAGGGGCTCGTTATGGGCATGCAGGAAGAGCCCGCCGGGTTGGCCGAGCGCGAACTGATAGCTCGGCATATACGTCGCCCACCCGTTCGGCCCGAGCCCGAGGAGGACGCCGTTATGGAGCCAGAGCGTCAGACCGTACCCCCAGGCCGCGCCGCGGTTCCAGAACGAGTCGAGAGACCCGACGACGTCGCGGTCGGGGTCGAGCAGGGTCGCCACGGTCAGGACGACCGCGATGAACGCGGCCGCGGGCACCGACCAGCGCCAGTACCGCCGCCACCGCCACGCCACCGCGGCCGCGAACGCCACCAGCCCCAGTCGATGCCCGCAAGCCACGAGGCCGGCGGCGAACAGCGGCAGGAGGACGGGCGGCGACAGCGCCCCCGTCATGGCCATCGCCGAACCGGCCCAATTCGGGTTCCCCATCGTGCCCGTCGCCCGGAAGCCGTCGAGGAACTCCGGCCGGTCGAACCCCGCCGCCTGAGCCAGGGCGTAGACCGCCTGGGCCGCCCCCAGGGCCACCAGGACCGGCCGGGCATACGGGAAGGCGTACCCGCGCCGGATCAGGGCGTAGGCGAGCAGGCCGAGCGCCAGGAGTTGCACGGCGACGAGCCCGCGCTGCTCGCTAGGGGTGATCAGCGTCAGGAGGGCGCAGTAGGCGAGGAAGACCCCGGCCCAGCCGTCCACATGCACCGCGAGCCAAGCCCCGCCCGCCACGAGCACCAAGGCGGCGAAGAGGCGCGCGTCTCCCCCGGTGCGAGTGGCGAGCATCAGCAGGGCCAGGATCGCGAGGACGACCGGCACGGCCTACTCGATGGTCAGGTCGTAGGTCGTCTGCAGCGAGTCGCCGGAGGACAGGTTGACCGTGGCGAACACGATGCGGCTCCAGATCGTGTCGGTGACGCCGTTGCCCTGGCCCACCGCCGCCGAGCTCAGCCGGTTGAACAGGCCCCACTCGCTGACCGCGATGGAGGCGTCGACCGTGTTCAGGCCGACCGTCCGGTAGATGCTCTGAGAGCTCCCGACGACCTGGGTCCCGAGGGCGCGCTGGTTGTCTGGGTTGTACTGGGTGGTCGCCTCGGCGCCGAGCGCGGTATCGGCCTCGGCCGCAGCGACGGCGCCCGTCCCGATCGCGTGGTACTTCCAGGTCGCGACGGTGCCGGTGCAGCCGGAGCCGGTGTTCGCGATGAAGCACTCGCGGAGGGCCCGCTCGGCGACGTCGGGGATCAGGTTGCGCTTGAGCGCGATCGCCTTGACGCGGCACCCGCCAGCCTGGGCATCCTTGACGAATTGCGGGGCGAGCCACTTCGCGAGCGCGTAGCGGGCCGCCTGCTCGAGCTGATAGGCGTCCCACGCCTCGGCCATCCGATCGCGCTGGGCCTCGCACGCCGCCGTGTAGGCGATGGCCATCATCGTCCCGTGGATGCGGCGGCCGGGTTCCTTGATCAGCCAGGGCGAGAGCTCCACGCCCGCCGCGAAGAGGAACGACGCCGCCACCAGAACCGCGGTCACCTTGCCGAGTCGCTTCATCATGTCATCGCCTCCTTGGGCAAACAAAAAGGGCGGAACCGGATGCGCTCCGGTCCCGCCCTGTTTTGTCGCCTGCCGGATAGCTAGCCCGGCAAGCTGATCAATCGAGTTTTAGTTCGTGGTCGGTGCTTCTAGCCCTTTCGCCTGAAGCCATGCGGACAGCGCAGTATGGATCGCCACATCCCCATCCTCGAGAGTGACCTGGAGATCGCCGAGGTCGTGGCGATTGAACGCACCGCCGCCAGGATTGTGCAGGAATCCGAGGTTGTGCTTTTTCACGAGAACTCGGATCGCCTCATGGGCCGCCTGCTCCTCGGGCTGCTGCATCCGGCGCTGAAGCGCCGCCCCGGCCTCCGCCGCCTCGCGCTCGTTCATTTCGTCTGGATGCCCTTCGCCTTGGCGGGGTCTGGGTTGTGCGCGGGCTGCCGCTGCACCTTGAGCTCGCCCGTCGCCGTCTTCGCCCCCGGCTGCGAGTGCAGCGGGTCTGGGCCCTGGTCCGCCTTCCGGATGACTCGGCCGCCCAGCGACTCGCCCATGTGCATCTGGTCCTTCTGGGCGAAGACGATGCCCGCCCAGAGAACTACCAAGACCGCGACCGCCAAGAGAATCAGCTTCATACCGGCGCTCATGTTAGCACCTCCCCCGTGGAATTGACCACCGCGAACCACTCGTCCCGGTCGTAGCCGTAAAGTACCCGGTCGTAGTACCGGTCGCCGATGGAGATCGTCGCCCGCTGACGCCCCTCCTCGCGCGCCCGGTAACGTCGCCCGGACTTCGGCCCATGCAAGGCCGACAGGCTGTGTAGGTTGCTGGTATAGACCTCACTCTCGAGCTTGTAGATCTCGGGCCAGCCCGCGAAGATGAAGTCGTAGGCGTCGTCACAGATCGCGGGCCCGAGTCCCTGACCCCGGCAGAGCGCCCAGAGGCCGATCCCGAACCGCATGGTCGTCGGCGCCGGCTGGCTGAGGAAGATCAGGCCGAGGGTCCCGTCGCCACACTTCGCGCCGCGGAGCACGTGCGCGGTGTCCCAGATCAAGAAGTACCGCTCGGCCGGGCGCGGCCGCGGCACCGTCCACTCCGGCCCGAAGGCGAGGTCGGGCGGGTCGAGGTCGACGCAGGCTTCCGCCCAGTAGCGCGGGACCGCGTCGCGACTGGCGGGTGGGAACTGAAAGCGGTCGCTCACCCGGCTAGGGCCCGGCGGTAGAGCGCCATCGTATAGTGTCCATGGATCAGCCCTGCGTACCGGGCCCGCAGCGCCGCGCCGATCGGGCTCGCGGCGAGCCGTCGGTAGAGCGCCTTGTTGAATGCCGCATGTGCGTCCTCGTCGGCGATCACGCGGTCGTAGACGGCGGCCGTCTCCAGGTCCCCCGCCGCGGCGAACGCCCGGCGCGCCGACCGCAGGCTCGGCCGCATCTTCCGCTCCACCGCCCGGAAGTCGGCCACCCGCAGCGCCGGCTCCTCGAGCCGTCCGCACGAGGCGTCGCTGATGGCCAGCACCGACTCCCGCGTGTCCGGGGGCGTGTCGTAGCGCGCCAAGGCGGCACTGAACACCTGCTCGTGGGCGATCTCTTCCACCGCCTGCTCCAGCACCCCGAGCCGCTCGGCGTCGGTCAGGTGCGCCGACGTGGCGATCTCGAGCAGGCGGTTCCGACAGATCTGCTCCGCCCCAATCTGGTCACGCAGGACATTCGCGAGCGCTTCGGACATGGCCGTCTCCTTTTCTGGGTTCACCCTCGACTCTTTACGGGGATCTCGACCTCGACAAACGGCTCCTTCCAGTCGGCACGTGTCCGCACGACGCGCGCATCACCCCGCGCGAACGCCGCCTGCATCTTCGGATGGTCCACGAGCTGCTGCTTGACGAAGCTCGAGAGCGTCGTATACCCGGCCCGGAACGCCCACGCCCCGACGTGGCGGGAGCTCTGGAGCATGCCGGGCTCGTCGAACAACCCCCCGACCGTGGCCAGGCTGGCCACCCCCGGGCGACGGTGCCGGAGCATGCGCGCGTACCGCAGCGTCCCGTCCTGCGCCCCCAGGAGCAGGGTCGCCCGGTCGAGGTGCCACCACTCCTGGACCATCCGCAGCGCGGTGGCCCGCTGGCCAAGGTCGGGCGGCACCGTCTCTCGGATCAACTGCTCCACCGCCGGCAGGTCCGCCTCGGTGGCTTCCCACGTCCGCACCGCGCCGGTCGACTGGTCGAAGCCCAGTCGTTTCCGCAGCGGCCATCCCTGAAACACCCCGAGGTCGAGCGGGAAATCCAGCCGCGTCACCATCGGCTGCCCCTCGAGGTCCGGGCGCGCCGTCCCGATGACCCGCGCCCCGTAGTTGGCCGTCAAGGAGGCGATCCAATCGGGCCGGTCGGCGCGCGTGTCCGACTGCAGGTGGCGCACGTTCGCGTTGAGCAGGTGCTCGAACACCGGCCGCTCCGCCTCGCGCCAGAACCAGGAGGGCCGCTCGCGGCTGTGGTGCACGGTCAGCGAGAACGTCGCGATCCCGCCATCCTCCCGAACGATGATCTCGTGCTGAAGCGGCACGCCGTTGAACGCGAGCCGAGTCTGCCAGGCGTTGCCGTTGCCCAGCCGACGCGCCGCCTGAAGCCAGCCGTGCGCCTCCGGCGGCCGACAGACCCCACACGTCGGCGGGCACGTGGCCGCCACGAGGCCGCTCGCCATCATCACAGGCACCAACACATCCAGATCATCGCCGTCGAAGGGGAGCAGCTCGAGGCCCGGAACGCCGGGGTACGTCATGCTCGGCAGCGGCAGCCCGCCGTAAGGCGTCGCATTCGCGGGCACTCCCGCGTCCGGGTACTCCGCGCGGACCGCGTCGATCAGGCGACACCGCCGAGCCGCGTCGTCCCCAGACTCTCCCAACTGCCGAGCCCGCTTCCACACCGCTCGGTCGTCGTGCGGGACCCGCAGCATCCCTTCCTGGACGGCGTACGTCCGGCCCAGGCGGACGTCATCCCACGTCTTGAGGTCGACCGGATGCTCGTCGGGCACGCCGACCGGCACCGTGGGCCCCTCGCGCAGGACCCACCCGGTCGTCCAACCCGACCCGTCGAACTTGATCGCGGGGTGTGTCATGCCGACTTCACCAGGCTCAGATACTGGAAATAGGCCACCGACACTTGGGCACTCGACGCCGCATTCGCCCCGGTCCGCTGGTACGTCAGCACGACGTCCTTGAGGCCCGTCGCGGCAGGCCGGAACACGGAAAAGATCGCCGGAATCACCGAGGACATACTGGTGCCGCCTCCTTTGACGCCGCCGTTGAGGCTCTGAATCCACGTTTGCAGGATGGCCCCGGTCAGCCCACCGTGCCGAACACGCCAGGTCACCTCGAGGGCGACAGCCCGGGAGAAGGCATCATTAAACGAGATCGACGCCCGGATCCACCAACGAACGATGTCGTTGAGCGAGACGATCTCGTCGAGCGCCGGGAGCGTCACGGCAATCGTTTCCGTCGCCCCGGAGTCTGTCGTCACGCCGAGCGACCCTTCGCCCGCTCCGCCCCGGTTGACGGCGAGATTCGTGATGAGCGGCGTCGGGGTCGCGCCGCCGATGACCTCGATCCGCTTCGTCGTGGTCGCGTTGCTCTCCGAGCCGTACTTCCAGACCCCTTGATCCGAGAAGGCGTAGCGCCCGAAGATGAGCGCCGCCGGGTTCCCGACCGCCGTGCTCGTGATGACGGCATTCCTGACGAGCATGGTCTGCGTCTGACTCGCCTGGGCCCCTTCCATGGCGGTTGCGGCGCCGATGATCGTCTTGCCGTCCCAGGCGGCCGGGAGCGAGATGGTGCGGTGCATCCACTGTTCGAGCGCACCCGAGCCGAGGGCCGTCGTCGGCTTGCCGCTGGCGCCGTTCTGGTCGTTGCCGAAGTCGCGCGCCCCCGTGCGGATGATGCGGTAGCTGATCGTGCCGGTGGGCGTCGTGGTCCAGGCGGCGACCGTGGCCGTTTTCGTCGACCCGACATAGGCGGTCACCTTCCGGGTCTGGCCGTTGGCCGCCGGAGTGCCGTTGGACAGGATCTCGATCCACATGTCGTTGTAGGTATTGTCACTGCCCGACGCCGCGGCGTTGAGAACCAGTGTCGTGCTTGTGGCCGAGGCCGCATTTTCCGGTCCGCGCTCGATCGCGGCGACGTCGAAGCCGCCCTCGGTGAGTGTCGAGTCGTTCCCCCGGAAGAGGATGTCGTACTCGAGCCGGTCCCCTGTGACCTGCGTGTAGGCGAACTCGACGGTCGCCTCGCGCCAACTATCCCGCGGCGTACCCGCGCCGAACAGGACGGAGTGATACCAGGCGAAGGCGGCGACCTGCACGCCGAGCTCCTCGTCCAGATCCTGCTCGGTCACCGGCCCGGTCAGGTAGGGGATCGTCGAGGAGTCGGTGCTGACCGCCGTCGGGGCCGACTGGCTCGCGACCGCAGCCACCCAGAACAGACTCAGGCGAACCCCGCCCGAGGCCCCGAACTGGGGCGTCATATCGAGGATCTCGAAGACCTCCGCCGTGAAGCCGCGGAGCCCCGTGCGCCGGTTCGGCATCCGCGCGTCGGTGAAGAGGATCTGATCGCCTGGCTCGATCTTGTGGTTCCGGTAGAGGACGTCAACCTGGATGACCGACTGCGGCTCGGCATAGCGGCGGATGATCTCGAGCGCGCGTTCGTCGGCGATCGTGCTCCCGCCCAGTGCCGAGCGGATCCCGAGCGACGAGATGACGATCGGTGGTTTCCGCCCGTACTTGCCAATGCTCATGGTCGGGTCGGAGACGGTGCCCTTCTCGTAGGTGCGCCGCGTCCCGTAGATTCCCGCCGCGCCGGCAATGTTGTAGTCGTAGTTGAACTTAATGACGTTGATGACCTGCTCGTCGGCCCGGAGCCACGAGGCGGCGATGATCTCGTCAGCGTTGAGCGTCACGGTCGGCGAGGACACCGCGACCTTGTACCGCTTCGCGGAGAGTTTCCCGTCCTGGGTGACGACCGGGTAGCAGTTCAGCGTCCGCCAGATCTGCTCTTCGATGAACGTCTTGCCGTCGAAGGGCGAGGTGATCGAGAACTGGTACTGGCTGGTCGTGAAGTTCGCATCGCGCACCGCCTCGATCGCCGTCACGTCGACCAGGGCAGATGGGACGGCCAGCCCGCTGACTGCGGGGAGGATGTCCCAGCGGCTCGCGCCGCCGCGCTGGAAGGCGAGGCCCGAGCCGCTTAGAATGCAGTTCTGCGCGGCCTCGAAATGCGTGTTGTCGGTGATCGAGCCGACGCGGACGATCTCGCCGCTCGCCAAGTAGACGGCATCGCCGACCGAGAGCTCGGTCGTGAAGCTCGTACCCGCTCCGGTGACCGTCGCGTCGCCGGGCGTCGTCGACACCGTGCCGGTCCGGGTCGAGAAGGTCCCGGCCGAGATGAGGCACGCGAGCCCGATGTCGACCGGGTTCCCGGCCAGGACCACGGGAATATCCTGCGTCGCGCCGATGAAGAGCGAGCGCCGGAGCGTCCGCTGCACGTCCTGGCAGGTGATCTCGAACGTGACCCGGTCCGCCAGCATGGAGACCTTGACGATCTCCATCTTGACGAAGCTCATATAGTCGGCTTCGGCCAGCGGAGCGTAGCCGCAATAGAGCTGAATCCGGTTCCCGGCCCGCAGTTCTTCGCCGTTCCGGACGCCGTCGCCGTTGCTATGCGCGGCCGCGCTCGTGCCGTCCACACCGCGCGTGCAGCCGGTGAAGGTGAAGAACGTTTTCCCGGTGTACCGGACGCGCTCAATGACGCCGGCCGTCGTGATCTCGATCGTCCCGACGGCCGGGTATCCCTCCGTCGACTGGTTCGCGATGATCGTCGCATCGCCGCTGCCGTGCGCGCCGTTCAGGGTGAGTTCCGGATTCGACAGGTACTTCAGCACCTCGCCGCCCTTGTCGAGCAGTCGGAAGACCATCGTCCCGATCGAGGAGCGCCCGAGCTCGGCCTCGATGACCTGGGTATTGCCGGAGGGATTGAAGAGCCAGGGGTACTTCGGGGTCGCGGCTGCGCCGACGTCGCCCGTCGAGAAGTCGCGGGAGAAGGCGTAGTCGGTGCCCGCCCCGTAGGTCTTCACGTGGTAGGGGCGGATGAAGTAGCGCGGGGCGGTCGCGAGCTTCGGCCGCTCGACGTCGTAGTTCGCGGTCGCGGTGCGGGGCATCTCCTACGCGCTGGCGCCCCAGACCATGATGTCGTAGACGACCGACGTCCCCGCCCCAGAGTTCGCGATTCGCAAGAGGTCGGTCGTGCCCGCGCCTGCGGGGTAGGCGGTCGCGTCGAGCGCCGCGATGCAGAAGAGCCCGCCTGGCCGGACGACGACGATGTCGCTCGAGTTCGCCACCCAGCCGACGAACTGCGTCGCCGCGGCGCCCCCGACGTGCACGTTGTTCGCGTTCGCGAGCGCCGCGTAGACGAGGAAGCCCTTAACCCGGACGAATTGCAGGGTCGCGCCGAAGGCGTCGGTCAGGCCACCGCGCAGGTCGAGGTCCTCGTTCGAGGAGGCGCCGATCGTGCGCTGGTCGTGCCAGATCAGATCGCCCTGATTCGCGCCCGTTCCGTCCGCCAGCACCAGCGCCTTCAGGAAGTTGAAGGGGATACCCGCGGCGCCCTGGAGGTCGAGCGCCTTCGTGAACATCGCGTCGACCTTCAGCTCGAGCCGATGCTGCATCCCCATACTGTCAGCTCCCTTGCTGCCGCCACGAGAGGGCGATCTGGTAGAAGGGCCGCGAGAGCGTCATCCGCTCCGGGGCGAAGGTGTCGTTGATCAGGACGGCGCGCGTGAAGAATCGGTTGTAGACGTCATACTCGACCTGATTCAGGCTCCCGCACGTATCGAGCCGGTCGAGCGTCAGGAATGCCTCGCCGCCCTCGAAGCCCCACGTCTCGCAGTAGTTCCGGAGCGAGGTCAGCATCGCCCCCGAGATCGGACGGAAAACGATGTCCACGCGGCGCTCGGTGCGCTCGTAGAGGGTTTCCTGGAGCCCGCTGACGGAGATGTTCTTCCCACGGATCGCGGTCAGCGGCGGAACGCTGACCGTGACCGGGTCGTCGAAGTCGATCCGCCCGCCCGCCCAGACCAGCGAGGGATAGAAGAGCCCGGACCGAGGCGCGCCGATGACGGGCATCTACGGCCCCGCCCCGCCGCCCGGGCCGCTCGGTCCGCTCGGGCCATCCGAGCCCGCCGGCGCGTCGCCCTGGCCCGTGTCCCCCGTGCCGCCGCCGCTGGTGAACGCGCCCTGCGCCCAGCCGGCGAGCGCGAGGAGCATCAGGAGCTCCCACTGGGCGAGCGGATTCTCGACGGCGTCCGGGCCACTCACGGCACCCGGCGTCGCGCCACCCGGGAGCCACGCCTGCGCGCCCGTGATGACCGGCGTCCCGATCGCCTCGCCCGGATCCGGCCGCTCGTTCGACCCGAGCAGGTAGTTCCACATTGTCCAGAAGGCGCCGCCGAACTGCTGGTTGACCGCGTCCGGCGCCTGGGTGCGGCCTTGCGACGTGTTGAGCGCGATCCCCTGGTTGACGTTCTGGGTGACGTCGGTCGGCGCGGTCGTCGTGCCGTCCTCAACCCAGACGGTGCCCTGGCCCTGACTGACCCACTGGCCGCCCGGCTGACCCGGCAGCGTCTTTGGCGCGGCCTGGAGGTTGGCCCCGTAGCCTTGCCCGCCGTAGAGCTCGCCCCAGGTGCTCGGGGCGAGCGAGCCCAACGACTCAGGCGTCGCCCCGCCCTGGATCAGGAACGCGGTCGCGTCCTTCATGTACTGCTGAAGCTGCGCGGCCGCCTGCTGGATCGGCGCCGGATTCTGGCCGGTGTGCGCGTAGAAGTCGCTGATGCCGATCGGCCCGCCCGGCCCTTGCACCTTGCGGTAGTAGGCCGCGAGCGCGGCCGAGCCGAGCGCGAGCGCGTTCTTGATGACCGTCGGGTCGGTCACGCCTTGCGCGCGGAGCGCGGCGAAGAGCGCGTTCGCCTGGGTGATCTGCGTCTGCGCTTGGCTCTGAAGCCGGGACGCGACCTGGCCGATCACGGCCCAGCTCCGGAGGTCCTTCATCTCGTCCTTTGAGATCGCCCACTGGATCAAGCCCTGGATCAGCGGCGCCGCGGCAGCGAGATACGGCCCGGCCGCCGCGAGCGCCGTGCTCGCGATCTGCGCGCCAGCCTCGGCGCCCACGCCGGTCAGGACCCCGACCCCTTGGGCGAGGAGGGTCGTGATCCCGGGCACCGCGTTCGACGTCAGCGTCGAGATGGCGGAGTAGATGCCGAGGACGCTCTGCGCGATCGAGATCGGGTCGCCGGTCTGCGCGCCCTGGAAGAGCCCGTAGAGCGCCCCGGCGCCCTGGAGGACCGCAAGGCCCTGCGAGTAGCCGAACTCGCTGCCCGCGGCCGCGCCGATGTCGTCGAGGGAATCGAAGAGGCCGCGCCCCTGCGCCTCAAGGTCCCCCAAGGCGAGCGAGGAGCCGGGCGCCGGCCCGCTGATGCTCCCGCTCGAGAAGAGTTGCGAGATCTTCGCGGCGAGATCCGCCCCGGTCCAGCCTTGCGGCAGAATCGCGTTGAGGAGGCTGTTCGGGTCGGCAAGCTGGGCGCCGAGCGCGAGCGCCGTCGCCCCGCCCGCGGTGAGGAGCTCGCCGGTCGTGGGCGCCGGCGTGGTCGGGATCACGGGCGGGGGCGTCGTCTGTACGGGCGCGGTCGGCGGGAGGACGGGCGCGGTGGCGCGCGTGACGCTCACGATGAGGTCGTTCTCGTCCCGGACGAGCCGGTTCATCCCCTGGTCGGCGTCGTAGCGGACGAGCTGGCTGTAGATCGTGGCGATGGTCGGGTCGTCGAGCCCGAAAAGCCCCGCGTTCTCGATGTCGAAGTTCTGGCCCTGGAACCGCGAGGCGAGGGTCGCCGGGACTTCGGTGCGCCGGCGGACCCCGCCATCCGGGGTCGGGATCAACTCTTGATCGCTGACGCCGACCCCCTGCGCCTGCTGCTGGTATTGCTCGATCAGGTTCTTCGCGATGGCGCGAAGGCCCTGCGAGGTGGCCGCGTTCGGCCCCGCGAGGGCGCTCGGGTCGACCCCGGCCTGGATCCCGGCCGTCAGGGTGTCCGGGTTCTCGATGATGTCGGCCAGGTCCGCCACCGGGTAGGTGGGGTTCGCCGTGCCGATCGCGCGGGGTGCGCCGCCCCCGGCTGGCGTGACGCTGACCGGTACGGCGACCGGCGTCGTGCCTCCCGTGGTTCCGCTCCCGAACTGCCGGATGATGTCGTAGAACTCCGGGAGGTTCCGGGCCGTTCCGGCGGCCTGGACCAGATCGCCTCCGGCCCCGGCCGCGCGCTGGAGTTCGGCGACCTGCCGGGCTCGAGCAGCCTCCTTGGCGGCCTGCTGCTGGGCCATGTAGGCGAGCGTTCCGGTGATGGCCGCCCCGACCGCCGCGCCCCCGAGGGCCCCGGTCGAGGTACTGAGCCCGAGGGCCGGGAAACTCTGCGCGACCGACGCGCCGAGCCCAGCCCCGCTGAGGGCGCCCAGCCCCGCTGAGACGAACGTTCCCGCCGGAGACGTGTTCTGTGTCGCCGCGTAGGCTGAAAGCCCCAAGGCGGCCGCATTCCCGCCCACGGCTAGGCTTCTCTGGAACAGGCTCGGGCTCGTCTGCGGGAGTACGTAGGAGGTCTGGGTGAACTCCGGCGAGATGTCGGCGAGGTAGCGGTCGCCCGCGACCGTCGCCCGGCCCTGCTGGAGCGCCCGGACTCCGGCGTCGCCCGCGGCCCGGTAGGCCGTCCCGACGTCCTGGGCTGAGAAATACTGGCCCGAGGGGGTTACCACCGTCCCGGCGGGGCCACCGCCGGACCCCGCGCCCTCGACCGCCGGGCCGAACGCGAGGCCCGTCGAGAGGCTGACCGGCAGGAACGACCGCATCCCCCCGGAGAGCAGCCCCCGGAGGTTCTGGAGGATCGGCGCGGTGACCAGCTTGCCGAGTTCGTCCGTGATCGCCCGGACCATCGAGTTTGTCATCTGCTTCGCCACGTCCGGGAGGGCTTTGAAATTCCCCGTGATGACGTTGAAGAACCCGTCCGAGAACGCCGCGCTCATGCCTTGGGCGGCGGAGTGGGCGAGCGATTGCATCCGGAGCCCGATCGCGCCGAAGTCCTCGACCATATCCTTCAGCCCGCGGTCCAGGCCGGGGATCGCCTGCGTCCGCTCGGCCTCGCGCCGGAGGATGCCCTGCTGGACGGCCTGGGCCTCGAAGAGCGCGAGGGCCTTCTGGCTCTTCGTCAGGTTGTCGTCCTGGAGTTGGGCTTGAAGCCGCATCTCGACCGAGATGAGCTGCAGCCGCGCGACCTCCGCCTGGCTGAGGCCCGCGCTCTGCGCGGCGATCTCGGCCTTCCGGGCCTCCAGTTCGAGCGCCTGCTGGTCAAGCTGGTTCGCGAGCTGCTTCGTCTCGGCCTCTGCCTTCGGGCTGAACGGGGTCTCGGCGTAGTCGCTGACCGCGTTCTCGCCCAGGACCTCGCGCTCGTTGCGGATCAGGACCAGGAGTCGCTCGACCGCCTTCGACTCGATCTCCTGGAGGAGCTGGCGGACCGAGTTCTGGGCGGCCGGGCCGAAGAAGATGCCGCCCTCGTCCCCGGTCGCGAGATCTCCGACCGTCGCCGCCTGATTGCGCGCGTAGAGGGATTCCCGGAGGCGGAGTTGCTCGCGGCCGAAGTCCGTTGCTTGCTGCGCGCCGCGGATCCGGATCTGCTCCCGCTGCCGCGAGAGCCCGATCTCCATATCTCGCGCGGCCTCGATCCGGGGGCCTTCGATGTCTCGCGCCGCGTCGGGAAGTTGCTCGACCTCCCTCTGGGCGCGCTTCTGGATCTGGTTCCGTTCCTCGTCGCCCTCGCGCTTGATCGCCTCGACGAGGGCATTCTGGGCGGCCGTATATGCCTGGATCTGGCCGAGCCGGATCGACCGCTGGGCGTCCAGTTGCGCGCCGGCCTGCTGCGCGACGTTGACCTCCTGAAGGAGTTTCGAGAAGCGGATCATCGCCTCGATCGGGAGCGCCGCGCCGAGGGCCTGAACCGCATCCTTGTTCCGCTCCCACAACGGGGTCGCGAGACCGAGGCCCTCGAGCATCGCCTGCCAGCCGTTGATGAACGTGCCGACCCAGGACTCCTGGAGCTTGCGCTGCGTCTCCATCTCGAGCTCGACCTTCTTGAGCTCGGAGACGATCTTCGACGTGTCGAAGGACCGGACGGCGATGTTCAGCATCGCCTGCCGCTCGGCGCCCTCGCGAATCTGCTCGACGTACTTTCGGAACGCCGCGCCGGCCAGCTCCGCGGCGAGGGTCGCCGCCCCGACCGCGAGCCCCAAGGTCCCGATGCCCGTCGCCGCGCTGGCCGAGGTCCGCGAGAGCTCCTCGTTCGCCTTCGCGGCCTTTCGGGTCGCCTCCTCGGCGTCCTGGACGCTCTTCCGGTAGGCCGCGAGCTGGGCGCTCGCGTTGTCGCGCGCTTGGAGGACGATGTCGATCCGGTTGTCAGGCACGATCAACCCCGATGACGGTCAGCGGGTTCGGTACGTCGATCACCCGGAGGGGGCCCGTGGGCGCCCGGAGCGGGATGACGTTGTTCTTTCTCGGCGCCGCGACCGGGGCGTTGATTGACGCCGCGCCCAGCTTCTCGAGCAGCTCGTCGGCCATCGCCACGCGACAGTTGAACAGCATCTCGCTGATCGGGCCGCGCCAGAGGGTCACGGGGGCGACGTGGGCAGAGGTGGCCGTCGCCGCGAGCATCTGGCGGATCGGGCCGCGTGGCACCCAGGCCGCGAAGGCGGCGTCCTCCGGGTCCGCGGATGCCTCGACGAGTTCGTCGAACTCCAGCCGCTCCTCTGCGTCTGCGGGGCGCGCCTTGAATCCGACCGCCTCCAGATAGGCGGTCATTACCCCGCGCCGCGCCCGGCCCAGGCGCGCGACGTGGTCCTCGGTGAGGTTCGCCGGGACGATGACCGCACGGGACAGGAGGCCGCGCTCCCAGCGGTCCATCGCCGCGAAGAAGGCCGCAGGCGTCAGGGCCGGGGTCAACTCCGGGAACCCGTACCAGAAGACGCAGGCCGGCACATCGCGGACGAGCAGCGTGCGACGATGGCCAGGCCGCAGATCGACCGAAATCTTAAACGGTCGCAGCATCGGCCGGCGCCGCCGCGGGGGGCGTCTCCGGCCGCGGCATGATCCCGGACTCGACCAGGATCGCCGCGAAGGCGACCTGAGCGTCGTTGCCCAAGCGACGGGCAGTCTCGACCGAGAGCAGGGGGCGCAGGGACGCCATCGCCACCGTCCGATAGACCACTTCGGCCCGCGCCTCGCGCGCCTTGACCTGCTCGTCCTCCGGGAGAGTCCGGATCCAGTCGAGCTCGTGCTTCCAGAAGTTCTCGACCGGCCATGCCTCGGCGCCAGGCGGGGGCAGCGGAATCAGCGTCAGATAGTCGGACGTGCCGATCGCGCGGAACGCCAGCGCCGCGCGCTTGCCGAGCTTCTTCGTCATCTCGGGCAGCTCGACCTCGTGCGTGGTCGCCTGCTCGATCTCTTCCAGCGTCAGGTAGTCGCCCTGGTCCATAGTCATTGGCTCCCTCCCCCCGCGGGGGGTGCCGGTGTGGGTGCGGTGCGCTCTTAGTCGAATCGCAGCGAGTAGTCGTCGTTCCCGAGGCTGATCGTCGCGAGGAACTCGGACTGCCAGATCGAGAGCCCGTCGCGGGCCCCGAGGGCCTGGCGGACGAGCTGGAGTTGCGCGTCACCCGCGCCGCCGTTCGCGCCGAAGCGGAACTTCATCCGGTTGTATTGCGTCGTCCCGAGCTGGAAGGTGCAGTCATCGAGCGGGTTGGAGTCGCGCAGCTTCGCCCACCAGCTCGAGGCGGTTTCCCGATCCAGTTCGGGGTCGATCTGGAGGCGCGGGTTCCGGTCGAAGATCTTGAAGCCGGCGACGCCGCCGGCCGCGTTGATCGACTCGATCGGGTTGCAGGTATTGCCGAGGTCGAAGCCGATGTTCGCGATGCGCGGGGCATAGCCGCCGTACTGGAACGCGGCCGCCTTCATCGTCGGGAAGCCGGGAGACAGGTTGAGCTGGCCCGTGGTGAAGCCCCCCGGGGTGATGTCCTTGCGCTCCTCGAGTTGGCCGACGAAGCTGAACGAGGCCCGCATCGGCTCGCCCGCCCGCGCCACCATCCGGCCCGTCGCCAGGCAACCGACCATCTGGATTGCGAGGTTCGAGACCTGACCGGGGATCTCCTGGACGACGTACACCGTCATCACTTCCTCGGTGTCGCTCGGCTGGTACTGGTAGAACTCCGAGCCGCCCGTGAAGGAGCTCGTCACGCCGAGCCCACACCCGCGGAGCGGCAGATCGAGCTCGGGCTTGAGGCTCGCCGAGTAGGCCGCGCCCTTGCCGCGGATGTACATATCGAAGTCGAGCCGGGCGGTCAGCTTGCCCAGGATCGACGGCGCTCGGCCCATGCGGCCGGAGGTCATCATGTTCTGGATCTCGTTCTGGTCCTGCGTCCAGCGGACGGAGTCCTGAATGACGGGGATGACGTCGGTCGAGACGTACGTGTCGCTGAGGACGTCGGTCCCCGCGACGGACTCGGGCTTCATCGCGACGACGAGCCGGAGCTGCTTCGGTGCCGTGAACTGAGCCATGACCTGTCTCCCCTCTGGTTCGCCGGTCAAACAAAGAGGGCGGGCGTCACGGCGGCGGGGCACCGTGACATCCCGCCCTCTTTGTCGGCTTGCGCCCGGGAAGGCTAGCTAGGCCCCCCCGTGACAGACGATCTGTTAGCTAGTCGTGCGCGTCATCCCTCGGGTTACGGCACCGCGACTCGGACCGTGCAGGGCAACGTGATCTCCGCGTAGTGGCAGAGGTCGTTCCCGAGAAACCGGGCTTCCACGGTCCGGACGTTCGGCTTGCCGGTGGCGATCTCGTTGTCGAAGTCGCCGATCTGTTCCTGGCGGAGGCGGTCGCAGACCGTCTCGACGAGGTCTTGGAACGCTTTCTCGCTCGCGGCCTTGAGGTTCAGCGCGGCATAGCCGCGGATCACCATCAGGTGCTCGCGCTCGTTGATCTCGCCGATCGTGACGTCGGTCTCCTCCGACCGCTCGCGCGTGATCGTCCAGCCGAGGAGGGCCGTGTCCTCGGTCGCCTGGAAGAATTGCTTGATCTCGGCCTCGGTGCGGAAGTAGGGCTCGAAGTCGGTGACGACCCCGATCCCGGTGATCTCTTCCATCGCGCTTTTGATCGAGCCGCGCACGTCCGCGAGCGTCTTCTCCGCCATCAGGCGCCTCCGAGCCGCGCGGAGATGCGCGCCGCGCACGCCTCGAACTGGCGCGTCACGTAGGGCCGGAGCCGCTGGAACGCTTGGCGGAACATGAAGCGCCCGGGGATCCCGCGCCGGCCGATGGCTCGCGCGAGCGGGAACGAGGCGCGAATCGCTTGATCGCGCGAGAGGCTCCGCTTCTGCACGAGCCAGGACACGAGGGCGCCGGGCGGCGGCATCGCCGCACCGGGGCGCCGCCCGAGCTCGACGGGGACGACGTGCGGGAGCGGGTTCGAGATGAGCTGGCTCCGGCTCCCCGGCACGCCGCGGAGTTCCGTGAAGGTGGCCCCGCGCAGGCCCAGGCCGCCGGCGCCCACGCCGCGCGGCGTGCCCTGCCGAACCAGCTCGACGCCGACCAGGCCGCAGTCATGGAGCGTGGCCGCGATCTCGCGGTCGAAGGTGCGCGCGATGTCCGGGTTCGAGAAGAGCGGCCCCGTCACAGTGACCTCGTAGGAGATGACGGGCATCAGCGATCTCGGCTGTCGTGGAAGAAGCGCGGGCCGCCCCACGCCTGGAGGTCTTCGTCGAGGTCCCCGATCGCGCTCGCCGCGCCGACGATGGCGTCGCCGGCCAGGCCGAGGATCGAGGCGTAGAGTTTCCGGTGATCACGGGCGAGCTCGCGGTAGCCGGCCGCGCGCTCGGTCCCGCGGCTGACGTCCGCCTGGAGCGAGGGGTCGGTCTCCTGGGTGTAGTAGGCCGCGAGGGCCTCGAAGCCCATCGCGGCGGCCAGGTGGCAGATCGGATCACGGTCCGGCGTCGGCACCGTGTCTGCTGGCGTGCCACTCCCCTCGGCGAGCGAGTGCCGCGCCGTATAGCTGACGTAGGCGGTGACCGTGTTCGGGAGCGTGATGTCGAGCAACCGGAGCTTGAGCGCGCCGGTCAACGGGTCGCGGTAGAGGGTGAACTGCTCGGCGTCCAGGTACTCGGGGACCTGCCGACCCACGGGATACTCGATCTGCAGGACGCTCGAGAAGCCCTCCTCGAAATCGGTCGCGAGATCGTGGGTGACGAGCACCCCGTTCCCGGTAATCGTCTGGACGCGGACCCGGGGCTTGACGAGGCTGTATTGCTCCACCGCGCGACGGATGGAGAGGTCCTTCTCCGCGGGCGTCAGTTTCGACGCCGCATCCTTGAGCTTTGCATCGAGCAGCTCGCGGTAGTCGGCCAGCATGGCGTCAGGCGCGGAGCCGAGCCGAAACCCGGCCCCGCGCCCCGATGGCTAGTTCCGCCGCTGGACCCAGACCGTGACGGTGATGTCGTCGATCGTTGGCGCCGAACCCCAGACGGTGAGATCCGCCGAGAGCGCGGTGTCGCGCGCGATGTTCTGCTGCGCCGAGAGCAGGGACGCCTCGACCATCGTCCCGGCCGCCGGGTTGCCCAGGTCCATGCCCGAGGTCGTCATGGCGACGCCGTTGTTGAGGAGCTGCACGTTGGTGGCCCCGTGAGAATTCACGTTCGAGCCGCCCTTCGCGCGCGCGTAGGCGGTCGCGTAGAGGGCCCGCATGTTGACCGGGGCGGTGAACCGCGCGATGTTCGTCTTCGTCGCGGTCGACTGGCCGGAGAGGTGGAAGATGACCGGGAACACCGACGAGCCGAGCGCCGGGAAGTTCGGCGACGCGGCCCAGATCAGCCCGGGCAGGAAGGTCAGGGCCGCGAGCACCGCGGCGATGACCTGAACTCGCTTCGTGAGGTAACGCGTCATGGTCGTCTCCTCCTGGCCCGGACTAGCCGGCTACGACGTTCTTGGTGGCGCTGCGGAAGTCGGAGAGATAGGTCGCGTACTCGTGCCGCAGCTTGTACTGGATCTTGTCGCCGTAGAACATCTGGCCGACCGTGGGCTGATCGGCCAGGAAGAACTCGGGCTCCTGACGCCCCTGGAGGAAGTCGACGCCGAGCGCCTCGCGACCACCGGTGCCGGGCGCCATGTGCACACCCCAGTCGGTCGCGTCGGTGAAGAGCGGGTTGCAGTTGATCCGCTCGCCGTTCTGCCCGAACCACTGGTAGACGGGGTTCGCGGCCGTGGTGCCGAAATACTGGGTCATGTTCAGCGTCCGCGCGATACCCAGGAGGGCGTGCGGGACATCGAGCCAGAGACTCCCGAGCGGCGGGACGCCCAGCTTCTCGCCCGAGCCGGGCTCGGTCATATCGCCGAGCTGCACGAGCTTGGCGATGACCTCGGCGGCACCGGTGGCGTCGGCGGTGAGCGCCGTCGACCCCGTGTTCCCGTGCCCGGCGTTGAACCAGGCGACCGAGTCGACCTGATAGGTGATGTTCGCGACCCAGTTGTCCTGCCAGATCCGCTTCGCCAGCGTGCGGCGGGCGGCCCGGCCCAAGCGGCCGACCAGGCGCGAGATCGCGCGGAGATCGTCGTTGATGATCAGCTTCCGCGTGATCGTCAGGATGTTACCGCGCTGGGTGATCGCGTAGCTGACCTGGTCGTCCGACACCGGGGTGATCTCCGCGTAGTCGGCGGACTCCGGGTCGACCACCGCGATGTCGCCGAAGTAGCCGAGCTGGGTCACGTACTTGGTGCGGAAGTCCTGCGCCGACCCGTAGATCGTGATCGTGTTCTCGTTGTACTCGGGCTCGAGATAGTCCATCAGGAGTCGGCGGTAGAGGGTGTTCGCGGTGATCTCGGCCCAGCTCGTCGAGTCGAGCGCTTCCGACACGCGCCCCTTCCGGAATCGCCCGGTGACCTCGTCGTCGCCGGTCAGCGTCACGTAGGCGTGGCGCAGGCTCTTGAAGCGGAGCCCCGGGTCGGCGCTCGCAGCCTCGCGCACCTTCGCGAGCGGCTGCTCATGGCCCTCCCAGTCTCCGCCGCCGACCGGGCCGCCGGCGTTCACGTTGCCGCGGATGCGGTCGCGGGCGCTGTCGGACATCGGGCCGCGCTTCAGGCCCTCCTCGATGCGCGCGCTGTCGACCTCGAACAGCCGGTCCATCGCGACCTGCGCCTTGTCGCGGCTGTCCATGGTCACGCGCCCGGCCTCGCCGTACCCGCGGACGTCGCCGCTCTTGTCGAGGGTCGCCAGGACGTCGATCTCTTCCTTCACGCGGGCAGAGATCTCCTCGGCGGTCGCGATCTTGCCGCCGAAGTCCTTCCGGATGCGCGCCTTCACGATGTCGGGCAGCTTCGTCGCGGCGACGGCCTCGGCGACCCGGCCCTGGGTGTCGGCGATCTGCTCGCGCTCCTTCTCGCGCGCGGCGGCCTTGTCCTCCGCCTCCTTGATGCGGGCGGCGATCATGGCCTCGACGTCGTCCTTGGGCGGCTTCTTGTCTGCCGCCTTCACGGCCTGGTCGTAGAGCGCCAGCAGGTCCGCCTCGCTGACCTTCTCGACGTCCTTGTCCTTGAGCAGATCCGCGTTCAGCTCCTTGATGCGGGCAACGAGTGCCGTCTTCATGGGGTCCTCCTTGGGTTCGCCGAGATCGAGCCCGGCCGTGGCGCGCAAGAATCGGCCGTCGGCCGAGGGCGCGGTGACGATGTCAACGCTGAAGAGCCGCTTCACTTCCTTGATCGTGCGGACCGCGCCCTCCTGGACGAAGCCCGCGAGGGTATCGACGCTGAGGCCGAGCACCTTGTCGACGATGCCGCGCTTCTGCAGCCCCAGGAGTTTTGTCTTGAGCCAGCCGGCGTCTTCGTGGATGTGCAGCTTCGCGTAGACGCCGTCCGCCTCGACGCGCGGGTCCTGGAGATCGCCGACGACGTTCCGGATGATCGCGCCGTCGGCCGTGATGACGTCCTGCTCCTTGGCGTGCGCCATCCCGGCCTTGAACTGGTAGAGCCCGACGGGCGCGTTCTTCAGGAAGCCGAGCATCTGCTCGCCCGCCTCCTTCGCCCAACCCCAGCCGTTCGCGCTCGTCCCGAACTTCAGGACGCGGACCTCCCAGACCGAGCCGGTCTGATCCGCGCACCGAACGAACTCGAACCCGCCCGAGCCGACACGGTCCCAGGAGCAATGTCCCGCCTCGCGGATCGTGGCCGCGACCAGGTCGCGAATCTCTTTCTCGTTCATGCCGCCTCCAGTCGTAGGACGTCCGCCCACGCCGCCCGGTAGGGGGCCGACAGGCAGCCGCACCCGATGGTTGATCGCGCGCTCCCGGCCGGGTCGCGCGGATAGAGCAGGTCCTCGTAGGGTTGGCCGGGCTGCGGCCGCACGCGATAGCGCGCGTCGGGCTCCCGGATCTGCCCCTCGGCCTCGACGTGGCCCTCGCGCCGCCAGCGCCCCATGTTCCCCGAGTGCTGCCACTGCTTCTGGAGATCCGGGACGAACCCCTTCGCGTCCTCGAGCGCGGCCTGATTCGCGATCGACTGCACGCGCCCGAGCTCGGTCCGCGTGATCGTCTCCGCGCGCTGCGCGATCGAGGCGAACACCGACGGCCCGGCCAGCGAGCCCGCGACCGCCTGCATGACCTCGTAGACGCTCTGCCCGCGGAGCACGCCCGCGCGGAGCGCCGTCGAAATCTGCGTGATCGCATCGCCCGCGAGGCCCGTGATCAAGCTCGCCTGATAGGCGCGCGCGGCCTCGAGCAGCCGGCGCGACGGGATCGGGACGTGGAACATCAGGCCCGCCCGCACCAGCGGCTCCGCGGCCAGGCCCGCGCCCGCGTCCCACATGGCGAGCTGAGCCGGCGACACCGCGCTCTGATACTGCTCGACGAATCGGGCCATCACGTCGGTGATCCCGGCCTGCGTCTGCGCAAGGCGGAAGCTCGCGTAGCTGGCCGGGTCGAGGACCGCCAGTTCGGCGAGGACCATTTGCCGCGCCTGCTCCAGCGCGGTCAGCATCGCGCGCACCGCCTCGTCGGGCAGGCGGTCGATCAGGGCAGCCTGCGCGGCGACCTGCGCGGCGAATCGTTCCTCGGGGGTCGTGGCTTCGCGGACGACGATCATGCCGCTTTCTGTCCGCCCTTCTCGGTCGTCTGCTTCTTCTCGCCGATGTTGTCGCCGTTGCCCTCGCCCCGGCGCGCGAGCTGCGCCTTCAGCCGCTCGGCGTTCTGCTGGGCGTCGACGCCGCGGTAGTCCTTCGCCGCCGCGGCCGCCGTCGGGTCGAACTCTTCCTTCGCGTCGATCTCGAGGCCGAGTTGCGAGATCAGCCCGTTGAAGACGCGGCCCGCCGTTTCGGGGGTGATCCAGCCCTCCGCAACCGCCGCTTGGAGCGCGGTCGCCAGGGACGCGGCTGCCGCCACGGTGGCCGCCTGGTCCCGCATCGACAGTTCGGGCAACTCGATCCGGTACTGCGTCCGCTTCTCGCGCGCGAGCGCGCCGCGGAGGACGGCCTGGTCGAGCTGGAACTGGACGAGCGACTGGATGACATACTTGACTTCCTTCTGCCGGCGCGTGAGCCGCTTCACCGGGGGGAGGCCCATCTCTTTCGCCGAGGCGAAATTGACCTCGCCCGCGAGCCCGTACCAGTGCTCGGGGAAGCTCTTGCTCCCGAGGATGTGGCCGCGCATCAGCCGCGCCCACGAGTCCTTGTCCATCGCTTTCATCTCGGGCGCGACGGCTGCGAGCTTGACTTTTTCGTTATGCGCGAAGACCCCGTTCCGCCGGATGTCGGCCTTGAACTCGAGCACCCACTGCTTGATCTGGGGCGCCGTCATCCCCTCGAGCTCAACGTCCCAGACGAACGAGTTGAAGAGATTCGCGGCGTCCATCGCATCGAAGAGGAACTTGTCGTAGCCGTCGACCCAGTCGATCAGCGAGAGCAGATCGGACCGGCCGCGCTTGCCGTTGGAGATGTCGTTGACCTGGAAGAGCAGGCACGCCCCGTTGTAGGCGACGTCGAGGAACGGATCGCGCTCGTCCTCGAGCACGCCCTCGAGCAGTTCGTAGTCGTCGCTCGCGCGCTGGGTGTTCGGGCGGACGACCTTCAGGTACCGCTCCGGAATGCCGTTCGCGCGGCCCTTCAGCACGACGCAGGTCTTGATCAGCGCGTTCTGCGGATCGGTGATGACCTGCGCGATCTCCTGCGGGTCCACGTAACCCAGCCGCACGCGCCCGTCGGTCTCGTTGACGAAGACCGGGAAGCAGAGCTCGCCGTAGATGCCGAGCTCGCGGATGAACTTGTCGAGGCGCATCTCGAGCTGGTTGACCGGATCGGTCCAGAACCC
>DATFGS010000275.1:0-4917 GCA_035249225.1 Candidatus Methylomirabilota bacterium
GCGCTGGCGCAGCCCGCCGCTCAGCTGATTCGAGAGCTGGTCGATCCGCTCCCCGGGCGAGGACACCCCGACCCGCCGCAGCATCTCGATCGCCCGCTCGCGCGCGGCCTGCCGGCCGAGCGGCTGGTGCAGCCGGATCGCCTCGATGATCTGGCTCCCGACCGAGTGGACGGGACTGAACGACGACATCGGCTCCTGGAAGATCAGCGCGATCTCCGCCCCCCGGATCGACCGCATCAGGGCCCCGTTCGGCTCGAGCTGGGCCAGGTCCACCACCTGCCCGGCGGCGGCCCCGCCGGGCGGCCGCTGGAAGTGGATCGCTCCCTCGACGATCCGTCCCGGGCGATCGACGATCCGCATGATCGACCGGGCGGTGATGCTCTTGCCGCACCCGCTCTCCCCCACGATCCCGAGCGTGGCCCCCGGCGCCATGTCGAAGCTCACCCCATCCACCGCCCGCACGGTCCCCTCGTCCTGAGTGAAATACGTCTTCAAGTTCCGCACCGATAGCAGCGGCCGACCCGCGCCCGTCATGCAGACCGCTCCGAGCGCCGGCGCAACCCCGGGGGGAGGCACTCAGCGGCCGTAGGGATCAGCCGCGTCGCGCAGACCATCGCCGAGGAAGTTGAAGGCCATCACCGCGACGATCACCGGCACTGCCGGCAGCATGAGCCACGGCGAGATCGCCACCGTCTGAACGTTCTGAGCCTGCTGCAGCAGGACGCCCCAGCTGATCGCGGGGGGACGCAGGCCCAGGCCCAGGAAGCTGAGCGCGGTCTCGCTGATGATCATCGCAGGCAGGGCCAGGGTCGTGGCCGCGATGATGTGGCTCATGAACGACGGCACCATGTGGACGAAGATCGTCCGCATCTGGCTGCACCCGACCAGCCGGGCGGAGACCACGAAGTCCTCCTCGCGCATGGCGAGGAAGCGCCCGCGTACCACCCGGGCCAGCTCCGTCCACCCGAGGAGGGAGATGATGATCGTGATGGCGAAGTAGACCTGAAGCACGGACCAGTCGCGCGGCAGGGCCGCCGCGAGCCCCATCCACAGCGGGATCGTCGGGATCGAGCGGAGGATCTCGATGGTCCGCTGGATGATCGTGTCGGCCATCCCGCCGTAGAACCCGGACAGCCCGCCCAGGACCACGCCCAGGACCAGGCTCACCGTCACCCCGAAGAGCCCGATCGTGAGCGAGATGCGCGTGCCGTACATCAGCCGCGACCAGAGATCCCGCCCCTGCACGTCGGTGCCCAGCAGGAACACCGCCGGCGCGGACTCGGCCCCCCCATCCACCCCGATCAGATGCCGGGTGGTCGGGATCAGCCCGAAGAGCCGGTACTCGAAGCCCTCGGCGAAGAACCGGAGCGGGATCTTCCGGTCCAGATCCGCCACATAGACGCGCTTGAAGGTCTGCGGGTCGCGCGCGCCCTTGATCCCGTACACGTGCGGGCTGAAGCGCCCGCCGTCGAACCAGTACACGCGCTGCGGGGGCATGAGCGAGCGCTGCGCCTCCGACGCGTTGGGGTCGGCGTAGGCGAGGAAGTCCGCCCCGAGCACGATCAGGTAGAACCCGACCACCACCAGCGCGCTCGCCACCGCCACCTTGTGCTTGCGGAAGCGCCACCACATGAGCTGCCACTGCGAGGCCACGAAGATGCGCGGCTCGCGCGGATCGACGACCGCGCTCGGCCCGCGCAGGGGCGCGCTGGTGGGGTCGAGGGCCGCCTCGGGCTCGGCCATCAGGTGTCCTCGAAGCGGATCCGCGGATCGACCCACACGAGCAGGATGTCGGAGATCAGCGTGCCGATCACCGTCATCACGCCGAGCAGGAGCACGATCGTCCCGGCCAGGAACATGTCCTGGGCGATGAGGGCCTTCAGCAGCAACGGTCCGACCGTGGGCAGCCCGAGAACCAGCGAGACGATGATGCTTCCGGACACGATGTACGGCAGCGTGTAGCCGATGGTGCTCGCGAACGGGTTGAGCGCGACGCGCACCGGGTACTTCAGCACCACCCGGGCCTCCGACAGCCCCTTGGACCGTGCGGTCACCACGTACGGCTTGCGCAGCTCGTCCAGCAGGTTGGCGCGCATGATGCGGATCTGCTGCGCGGTCCCGGCCAGCCCCAGGATCACCGCCGGGATCGGCAGGTGCTTGAGCAGGTCCCACGCCCGCGCCGCGCTCCAGGGCGCGTCCTGGAGGTCCGGCGAGAACAGCCCGCCGATGTGGGCGTTGAAGAACACGAACCCCAGGTACAGCAGCACCAGGGCCAGGAGGAAGTTGGGGACCGCGAGGCCGATGAAGCCCACGAAGGTCGCCAGGTAATCACCCACCGAGTACTGCCGGACCGCCGAGTAGATGCCGATGGGCAGGGCCAAGACCCAGGTGAGGACCAGGGCCGCCACCGACACCACCACGGTGAGCCAGAGGCGCTCCCCGATCACCTCGGTGACCGGCCGGCGCCACTCCATGGACATGCCGAAGTTGCCCTGCACCACCAGCCGCATCCACTTGAGGTACTGCACGTAGATCGGCTGGCCGAGCCCGTACTGGATCCGCAGGTTCTGCGCCTCCTCATCGGTGACCACGCTGCCCATCGACGCCATCTGGGCGATGTAGGACGTGACGTAGTCCCCGGGCGGGAGCTGGATGATGGCGAAGGAGAGGACGGAGATCGCCCAGACGGTGAAGACCGCGAGCAGGGCGCGACGGCCGATGTACGCGAGCATTGGTGGGCCCGGGTCACCGCCCGCGCCACCCTCTCCCCCATGGGGAGAGGGCAGGGTGAGGGGCGACCCGGGCGCCTCCCGGCTCTAGTTCTTGTAGAAGAACGTCGCCGGCCGCGAGATTCCCGGCGTCTTGCCGTCCGGACTGTTGTACTGGCGCGACGGAATATTGCCCATGTTGTTCTTGACCACGCGCACCCCCATGGAGGCGGGGCCCATGCCGACGACGCCGATGATGTACACCTCCTCGGCCGCGATCCGCCAGACGTCCTTGCCGAGCTGGATCCGCTCCTTCTCGGGCACGCCGAAGGCCTTCTTCCACTTCTCCATCAGCTCCTTCATCCGCGGCTCCGGCTCCTTGCCCTGCGCGCCCGCGGAGTGGAACCACTTGACGTAGAGCGGTCCGGAGGTGGCCACCGCGGCCAGCTCGTACGGAAACACGTGGAGCGGGAACGTGAAGAGGTGCTCGCTGCCGTCGTTGTTCCACGCCCCGAGCTGCTGCTCGTTGTTCGCGGTACGCTGCAGCGCGAGGCTGCGCTCGACCTCCTGCACCTTCAGGTCGATGCCGATCTTCTTCCACTGCTCCCGGATCATCTCGGAGATCTGGGTGTACTGCACGAACTGGCCCCCGAGCGTCATGATCTCGATGCGCAGCCGGCCCTTGCCGTCGGCGCGCAGGCGGTACCCCTCACCGTCCTTCTTGGCGAGCCCGATCTTGTCCAGCATCTCGTTGGCCTTCTTTAGGTCGAGCGTGGACCATAGCTTCCGGTACTGCGGACCCGGGTTGTACTTGTTGTTGTCCGCGGGCACCACCGAGCCGGGGGTGCCCGTGCCGAGCCAGAACGTCTCGTTGATCTGGTCGCGATCGATGCCGAGCGACAGCGCGCGCCGGAAGTCGGCGGTGTTGAACCACTTCCCGATCTCCGGATCGGCGTCGTAGTTGAGGTTGAACTTGATGATCAGGTCGCAGTAGTCGCCCGGGTCGAGATAGACCTTGTAGTTGCCCTTCTGCTGGTTCTCGAGGAAGACGGGGAGCTTGCCGAGGTCGACGTGCCGCGACGCGTAATCGTACTCGCCCGCGATCGCGCGCAGGTTCAACACCTCGAGGTTCTCGGCCAGGGTCAGGACGACCCGATCGATGTAGGGCAGCTGATTGCCCGCGGTGTCGACGAACACGCTGTACGGATTGCGCTCGAGCGTCCACGTCGGTGTGTTGATCGGGGTCACCGTCTTCCACGCCGACAGCACCGGAAGATCCGGGTTGAGCGCCCAGTCGTTCTTGGAGAGGAACAGGCGGACCCAGCTGTCGAACTTCGCGTCCTTCACCTTCTTGTCGAGGTCCGCCGCGCTCACGTACTTCGGATGGAACTGCTTCAGGTAGTGCGCCGGCGCGAAGCCGCCCAGCGCGCGGTACCCCCACATCTGGCCCGCGAGGTCGGTGGAGCCCGCCAGCACGTCGGGGAACATGAAGTAGGGCTCGGCGAACTTGAACCGCACGGTGACGGCGTCGACCTTCTCGATCGTGCCCTGCTTGCCGTTGATCGCCAGGGCCGCGGTGGGGGTCGGGACGAGATCCTTGTTCCGGTAGATGTCCTCGAACCAGAACACGAAGTCGTCGGCGGTGAACGGCTTGCCGTCGCTCCATTTCATGCCCCGGCGCAGGTGCAGGAGCCACGCCCGGCCGCCGTCCTGCATCTCGAGACCCCGGGCGAGGTTCGGCAGGACCTTGTCGCCGGTGTAGTCCCAGAACATCAGGTGGTCCGGCCCCGAGCAGCATCGGAAGCCGTTCCAGAAATCCGCCGGGCCGGTGAAGCCGGCCCGCCACGTGCCGCCGTACTTGCCGATCTCCTTCAGCGGCTTGATCACCAGCGGATCCTGCCCGATCCGCTCGGCGACCGGCGGCAGCTTGCCGGCCTTGACCAGCTCGGCGAGCTGAGGCGCCTCCTTGAAGGACTTGGGCCACTTCGCGGCGTCGGTGACCACCTCCGGGCCTTCCTGCTTGCCGATCAGACTCTTGCCCATCTGGGCAATCGCCCCGGCGGCCCCCAGGGTGATGAGGAGCCCTGTCGCGAGGGCCACCACGATTCGCGACCTGCGCTGACGTGTCCGCGGCGTTTGCTCAAGGTCGGTCATTCGCGTCCCCCTCTTGCGGCTGCTCTGCCGTTCGTGCCCGCGCGGACCGCGGCCC
>DATFGS010000276.1:0-4846 GCA_035249225.1 Candidatus Methylomirabilota bacterium
CGCGCGCGATCGAGGCGGCCCGCCCGCCCGCACCCCCGGCTCCCCGCCCGGCCGAGCCGGCGCGCGCGGCCGAGAGCGCCGACGCCACCGACGGCTCCGCCGCGGTGGACTGGCTGCTCAAGGGCCGCCGCTAGTTCCCTAGCCGCTCCACTCCGGGTAGGTCTGCGGGGAGAGCTGGTCGGCGTTGCGTCCAGCCCAGTCCCCCTTGGCCATGCGCGGCCACATCCGGTCGCCCGCCGCCTGCAGTGCGGCCAGGATCGCCCGCTCGTCGGCGGCGAGCACGCGGCCGCCGTCCACCACCATCCGCCCGTTGACGTAGACCCGGTCCACGTCCTCGTCGGCCGCGTTGTAGACCAGGTTCTTGATGGGGTCGCGCAGCGGGGTCATCCGCCACGAGGTGGCCTTCCAGAGCACGAGGTCGGCCTTGGCCCCGGGGGCGATGCGGCCGAGGTCGTCCCGGCCGAGCGCGCGGGCGCCCCCCAGGGTGGCCGCGTCGAAGGCGTGGGCGGCGGTGGTGGCCTCGGTGTTGCGCTCCATCATCTTGGAGCACACCGCGGCCCAGCGCATCGCCTCGATCACGCTCTGCGGATTGGTGTCGGTGCCGAGCGACATGTTGACGCCGGCCGCGCGATAGGCCGCGAACGACTCCATGGCCACGCCCCGCCGCGCGAAGACCCAGACCGCGTGCGCCACCGAGCAGCCCGCGTCCGCCATGATCGCCACGTCCCCCGCCGGGTAGTTGGTCCAGGACGAGCCGCCGACGATGATCGCGTGGCCCAGGATGGTGTTGGAGCCGAGCACGCCCAGCTCGCGCATCCAGGCGATCGGCGTCTTGCCGTGACGCGCCACCATCTCGTTGAACTCCACCACCGACTGCGAGGTGTGCACCTGGTACGGCACGCGCGCCTCGTCCGCGAAGCGCTTGGCCTCCTGGAGCAGGGCGGGCGTGCAGGTGTCGATCTGGGCGGGCGAGACGAAGCAGCGCACGAGGCCACCGTGGGCGCCATCGTGCTTCGCGTGGAAGTCCACCGCGCGGCGCAGCCCCTGCCGTCCCTGCTCCTCGTTCCACTCCCACTCCACGCGCTTGCCGTCCCGGGTGAGCCAGCGCCCCGACCGGAAGGCCTGGCCCATGTACACGCGGATCCCGTAGTGCGCGGCGCGCTCGACCACGTACTCTCCGAGGCCGCCGATCTCCATGACGGTGGTGACCCCGCCCCGCAGCAGCTCGGCCATCGAGAAGTCCACGCAGGCGCGCCCGCCCTCCTCGTCCTGCCCCTCGCTGCGCACCGGCAGCATCTCGAAGAGGCCCGAGTACCAGAACTGCGGCGTGCCGCGGTCCTCGATGAACGAGCGGTCCAGCGGCGAGCCGCCGATGTGGGCGTGGGTGGAGATCAGGCCGGGGGTGACGACACGATCGCGGGCATCCACCGTCTCATCCACGGCGCCGTCGAAGCGGGGCCCGACGTGGAGGATGTGGTCGCCCTCCATCACCACCACCCCGTCCCGCAGCAGCCGATGGCCGCGGCCGTCGAAGGCGAGGATGTGGCCGGCCCGGATCGCGGTGCGCTTCGTCGCACTCATGGAGGTGGCGCGCCGAGACTAGCCACGCTCCCGGGACAAAGTCAAGGCGCGGTAAGATGCCTGCATGCCCCTCCTCCGCCCGCGCCGGCTCGCTCCGGGTCAGACCATCGGGATGGTGGCGCCGTCGGCGGCGCCCAACGATCCCGAGCGCATCCGCTTCGCCATCGACACGGTGGAGTCGCTCGGCTTCAAGGTGAAGCCCGCCGCCCATCTCTTCGATCGGGAGGGCTACCTGGCCGGCTCCGACGCGGCCCGCGCCGACGATCTCAACGCGATGTTCGCCGACGACGGGGTGGACGCGATCTGGTGCGTGCGGGGCGGCTACGGCGCCTCGCGCATCCTGCCCGCGCTGGACTACGCGCTCATCCAGCGGAAGCCCAAGGCCCTGATCGGCTACAGCGACATCACCGCGCTCCACATGGCGATCCATCGCCACGCCGGCCTCGTCACCTTCCACGGGCCGGTGGCCTTCCGCGCGTTCACGCCCTACTCGCTGGGCGAGCTCAAGCGCGTGCTGTGGGCCCCCCAGGCGCCCGTCCGCCTCGGCGGTCCGCCCCCCTTCCCGCGCGCGGAGGGCTGGCTGGACGGGGAGAACCGGGTGACCACCCTCGTGCCGGGCCGGGCGCGCGGTCGGCTGCTCGGCGGCAACCTGTGCCTGATGTCGCACCTCTGCGGCACGCCCTACTTTCCCGACCTGCGCGGCGCGATCCTGTTCCTGGAGGACGTGGAGGAGGCGTACTACCGCATCGACCGGATGCTGACCCAGCTCTGGCTGTCGGGCGCGCTCGCGGGGGTCGCGGGCGTGGCGTTCGGAAAGTTCACGAACTGCAATCCGTCGCAGTTCTTCCTGCAGAACCGGCCGCTCGAGGACATCCTGGCCGAGCGCTGCCGCGCCCTCGGCGTGCCCGCGATCTCCGGCATCATGGTCGGGCACATCGAGGACCAGACCACGCTCCCGGTCGGCTGCCTGGCCGAGCTCGACGCCGACGCGGGCACCCTGACCCTGCTCGAGCCGGGAGTCGCCTAGCGCCGGCTGCTGAAAAAGGCCCATCTGCTTCGTCGGCGCCCTCGGCCGCACGCTCAACGTACAGAGAGTACGCCTCGCGTGCGGCCATCGGGCGCCGCCTCGCATCTGGGCCTTTTCGAGCAGCCGGAGGCGGTCTAGTTGGTGCGGCCGATCATCCGGTGCAGCTCCGCGAGCGGCACGATGCGCCCGTGCAGCGGCAGGAGCCGGTCCACCCCGAGGTTCAGGCGCGCGATGCTGTCGGCCAGCTGGACGCTCAGCGGGTTGATGATCGCCGGCACCGGCGCGTTCGGCGGGCCGGGGGTGAAGGCGTCGGCCTGGATCAGGAGGCGCTCCGCCGGCAGGTAGATCATCAGCATCCCGTCGGCGTGGGTGTTCCCCGCCATGTGATGGATCTCCACGCTGCGCGTCCCGTCGGAGAGCACGCGCTTGTCGCGCACCCCCTCCACCGTGACCTTCCGGCGCGCGGCCTGCTGGCGGTCCGGTGTCATCGCCGCGGGGGCCGCGAGCGCGCCCTCGAAGAAGGCGCGGGAGGTCTCGTGGGTGATCACCGTGATGCCCTCCGCCGCGAAGGCGCGGAGGCCGCCCGAGTGGTCGAAGTGGTGGTGGCTGTTGACCACGTAGCGGATCGGCTTGCCGGGCACGAGCCGGCGCGCCTCCGCGATGACCGCGGTCGCCCGCTCGTCGTTCAGCGGAGACTCCACCACGACCGTGTGATCGGCCATCTCGATCACCACGCTGTGATGGCTGCCGCCGGTCACGTACCACACCCCCGGCGCGGCCGGATCGCTGGCGACCCGCGCGTACGGCATGGTCGCCCCGCGGACGGCGTCCGGCACCGCGATCTCCACCGGCGCATTCGGCTTCACGTCGCTCACCGTCAGGTCGGCAGCCGGGAAGCCGCCCGCGGCCTGGCGGATGCGCATCGGGAACTTGACGCCGCCGAAGTCGCGGTAGTCGGCGTAGGCCACCTCCACCGGCATGTCGCCCACCACCGCGTTGGAGAACACCGCCTCGACCCGCTCGACCATGCCACGGTCATCCAGCGTGGCCTTGATCGAGTAACGCCCGGGCACCGCGAAGGCCACGGTGCGGCCCTGCACGGTGGCGTTGTTCGCCATGGCCGCCTTGATGACGCCGTGGGGCGTGGTCCAGAGCTGGAGCTGCCGCTCGATGAGCGCCACCGGGGCGGGGGCCGCCGTCTCGCCCGCCACGTTCCAGGCGAAGTCACCGCTCACCACCTGGATCTGCCGCACCTCACCGACCGCGGGCACGCCGCCGCCGCGGGGAGGCATCTCGGCCCGCGAGCGGAGCTGCTCATCGCGCAGCGAGGCCGTCTCGTAGTTGACCGCGCGGGTGAACGTCGGGATGTTGAAGCGCGGCCACGCCGCGCCCGGCACCGCGCTCTGCCCGACCGCGAAGTTGACGCCGCTGGCCGTGTAGGTGAGCGACTTGAGGCTGTCGGCGCCGAGCGCCTGGGCGGCCCCCTGGAGCGTGGCCCGCGCGTCCTGGGCCGCGGCGGAAAGCGGGAGGCACAGCAGAATCACGGTGATCAGCGCGAGGACTCTTCCCATCTCGGGCCTCCTTGCCGGGTGGTGGGTCGGGATCCTGCCTGGAGCTACCGCGGGGATACTACCAGAAACGCCGGAGCTCGTCGGCGACGACGGCGGGCCGCTCGAGCTGCCACCAGTGCGAGCAGCCGGGAAGCGAGACGAACCGAGCCCCGGTTCGCTCGGCCAGGCGCGCGCCGAACCGCGCGGCCGCGTAGGGATCCCTCTCGCCCCAGAGCACGAGGCCCGGGGCGGTGACGCGCCGCAGATCGTCGGCCCACTCGGCGCCCACGTGCACCGCCGACCGGTAGAGGCTGAGGATGCAGCGCTTCATGGCCGGATCCACGTGGCCGGCGGTTTCCGCCGCGTCGGCGTCCGGCACCCCCGCGGCGACCAGGGCCTGCTGCAGCGCGGCCGGCGTCATGCCCTCCATCACCCGCTCGCCCATGCCGGGCGTCTGGAAGGCGCGCGCGGCCGGGTGCCACTCGTAGTCGGGATCGAGTGGCGCCCCGCCGGCCGCCCAGCTCCGCACCGCCCCGGGCCGTAGCGAGACCGCGCGCAGCACCAGCAGCGCGCCCCAGTCGTGGCCGACGAGGTCGACGGGCTCCCGCTGGCGCGCCAGCTCGCCCAGCAGCCAGTCGACGTAGGCGTCCTTGGTCGCATCGAAGCCATCGGGCACGGGGCCGCCGAA
>DATFGS010000277.1:0-6184 GCA_035249225.1 Candidatus Methylomirabilota bacterium
GGCCCTCATGTATACCGCAAGTCCGGGCCGCGTGCCCCGTGATAAACTCGGCGACGCCGCGACCATGGCGCTCCAGCGACTGCTGCTGCTGATCCCCACCACCACGTACCGCACCGAGGACTTCGTCGAGGCGGCGCGGACTCTCGACGTGGATCTCGTGATCGCCTCCGACCGCCCGAACGTGATGGCGGGCGAGTTCCCCGATCACCTGCTCACGCTGACGTTCGGCGATCCGTCGGCGGCCGCCCGGGAGATCGGCGGCTACGCCGCGCGCCGGCCGCTCGACGCGGTGGTGCCGGTGGACGACGCCACCACCGTAGTGGCCTCCGCGATCGGCGAGGCGCTCGGCCTGCGCGTGAACCCGCTCGCCGCCGCCCAGGCCACGCGCAACAAGCTGGTGATGCGCGAGCGGCTCGCGCGCGCGGAGGTGCCGTCGCCCCCGTTCACCACCGTCGCGGTGGCCGAGGATCCGCGCGCGGCGGCGGGCCGCATGACCTACCCGTGCGTGCTCAAGCCGCTGGTGCTCTCGGCCAGCCGCGGGGTGATCCGCGCGGACGACCCCGCGCAGTTCGTCGCCGCCTTCGAGCGCATCCGCGCGCTCCTGCGCGCCCGCGACGTGGCCGAGCTTGGCGAGGGGACCGACACGGTCCTGGTGGAGGGCTTCGTGCCGGGCGGCGAGGTCGCGCTGGAGGGCCTGCTCGAGGGCGGCGTGCTCCGCACCCTGGCCCTCTTCGACAAGCCCGATCCGCTCGACGGCCCCTTCTTCGAGGAGACCATCTACGTGACGCCGTCGCGCCGGCCCGCGGCCGTCCAGGCCCGGGTGGCGGAGACGGCGGCGGCGGCCGCCCGCGCGCTCGGCCTCTCGGACGGCGCGGTGCACGGCGAGCTGCGGCTGCGCCCGACCGCGGGCGGCGGCCTCGAGCCGGTGGTGCTGGAGATCGCGGCGCGGTCGATCGGCGGGCTCTGCGGCCGCACCCTGCGCTTCGGCACCGGGATGTCGCTCGAGGAGCTCATCCTGCGCCGCGCGCTGGGGCGGACGGTGCCCTCGTTCGAGCGCGAGCGCGCGGCCGCCGCGGTCATGATGATTCCGATCCCGCGCGGCGGCGTGCTGGAGGAGGTGCAGGGGCTCGACGCGGCCCGCGCGGTGCCGCGGATCGAGGACGTGACGATCTCGATCCCCAAGGGGCAGGAGATCGTGCCCCTGCCGGAGGGCTCGCGCTACCTCGGCTTCATCTTCTCGCGCGCGAACGGTCCCGCGGAGGCGGAGGCGGCCCTGCGGGTGGCCCATCGCCATCTACGGTTCGTGATCCGCTAGGCGCCGGCCGCGGCCGGTCAATCTCGACGGGCAGATTCGGGGAGGAGCATCGGGCCATGAGCATCGTGCGGGAGTTCGAGCGGGCCTTCAACCGGCAGGACGTCGCGGTCCTGGTGGCCTGCTTCACGCCGGACGGCAGCTACCACGACACCTTCTTCGGAGGGCACGTGGGGGCCGATCATCTCCGCGCGATGTTCGAGCGGATGTTCCGCGAGGGCCGCGACTACGCCTGGACCATGGAGACGGTGGTGGAGACGGAGGAGTGCGCGGCCGCCGAGTGGACCTTCTCCTACGTGGTGAGCGACGCGATCCCGCGCAGCGCGGGGCGCCCGGTGCGCTTTCGCGGCATGAGTTTGTTCGAGAAGCGCGGCGGCCGGATCGCGGCCTACCGCGAGTCCTTCGACCTGGGCGCGGCCCTGCTCCAGCTGGGCTTCAGCCCCGAGGCCACCGTGAAGACCATACGGCGCCACCGCTTGTGACCGGCTGAGCCGTGTCGACCTACATCCTGCACCGGCTCCTGCTGTTCGTCCCCACCCTCTTCGGCGTCTCGATCCTCATCTTCGTGCTCATGCGCCTGGTGCCGGGGGACATCGCGGAGATCCTGGTCTACCAGACCGGCTCGGAGTCGAGCACGGTGCAGAAGCGGCAGATCCAGCAGATCCGCCGCGAGCTGGGCCTCGACCGGCCGGTGGTCACCCAGTACCTCGAGTGGATCGGCGGAGCGGTGCGCGGCGATTTCGGCCAGTCCTACGTGCAGCGCCGGCCGGTGATCGACATCCTCAAGGAGCGCTTTCCGCGCTCGATGGAGCTGGCCGCGCTCACCCTGGTGATCGCGATGGTGTGGGCGATCCCCCTCGGGGTGGTCTCGGCGGTGCGGCAGAACGGCCCGCTCGACTACCTGGCGCGCCTGGTCAGCCTGAGCGGGCTCAGCCTGCCCCTCTTCTTCACCGGCGCGCTCATCCTGTACGGCCTCGTGCGCTTCTTCCGCTGGCTGCCCCCGCTCGAGTTCGTGTCGTTCACCGAGAACCCGGTGGAGAACCTCAAGCAGCTCATCTGGCCCGCGCTCGCGCAGGCCTACTATATCAGCGCACCGATCACCCGGCTCACCCGCTCGCAGATGCTCGAGGTCATCCGCCAGGACTACGTGCGCACCGCGCGGGCCAAGGGCCTCGCCGAGCGCGCGGTGGTCTACCGCCACGCGCTGCGCAACTCGCTGCTGCCGGTGATCACCTTCATCGGGTGGTGGGGCGGGCGCCTCCTCGGCGGGCTCGTCATCATGGAGATCATCTTCGTGGTGCCGGGCATGGGCAACGCGCTCATCCAGGCGGTCAGCCAGCGCGACTACCCCGCGGTCCAGGCCATGATCTTCCTGATGGCGCTCGTCTTCCTCCTCGTGAACCTCGCGGTGGATCTCCTCTACGCCTGGCTCGACCCGCGCATCCGGTACGCATGAAGCGGGCGCTCGCCGGCTTCATCACCGGGCAGCCGCTCGGCGCGGCGGGGGCGCTCGTGGTCCTGGCCCTCATCCTGGTGGCGCTGCTCGCGCCCGCGCTGGCCCCGCACGGGCCGAAGGACGCCGCGTTCGCCCCGTACGTGGCGCCGGGCCGCGAGTTCCCGATGGGCACCGACCAGCTCGGCCGCGATCTGCTGAGCCGCGTGATCTGGGGCGCGCGGCTCTCGCTCTACGTGGGGGTGGTCTCGGTGCTGTTCGGGGTGACGCTGGGGGCGGTATGGGGGGCGGTGACCGGGTACCTGGGGGGCGCCAGCGACGCGGGCAGCCAGCGGTTGGTGGATTGCCTGATGGCACTGCCGCCCATCATCCTGGCGCTCTCGCTCATGGCCGCGCTCGGCCAGTCGGTCAACAACGTGATCCTGGCCCTCGTCATCCTGCTCACCCCCACCGCGGCCCGGACGATCCGCTCGGTCGCGCTCGGGGTGGCCGCGACGCCCTTCATCGAGGCGGCGCAGGCGGCGGGCGCCTCGCAGAGCCGCATCATCTTCCGGTACCTCATCCCGAACTGCATGGCGAGCTACATCGTGCTCGTGACCACCAACATCTCTTACGCCATCGTGGTGGAGGCCTCGCTCAGCTTCATCGGCGCGGGGGCGCCGCCCGACGAGCCGTCCTGGGGCGGCATGCTCACCGCGGGCATCCAGGCGCTGGAAACCGCGCCCTGGATGGTATTCTTCCCCGGACTGGCCATCAGCCTGGCCGTGTTCGGGCTCAACCTACTCGGCGACTCGATCCGCGATCTGACGGATCCGCGCCTCCGCGGCGGCCTCGGCTAGCCGCGGATCGCAAAGGAGCGATAGCAATGACGATGAGCCTCCGGAGACTCGCCCGCCTCGCGGCCACCGCCGTCGCGCTGCTCTTCACGCTCGCGTCCCTGACCGCGGCGCCGGTCGGGGCCCAGGAGAAGCCCCGCCCGGGCGGCGTGCTCAACTGGTTCGAC
The DNA here is from genome assembly GCA_035249225.1 of Candidatus Methylomirabilota bacterium. Classification (GTDB taxonomy): domain Bacteria; phylum Methylomirabilota; class Methylomirabilia; order Rokubacteriales; family CSP1-6; genus CAMLFJ01. The sequence continues at coordinate 3,769 of DATFGS010000277.1, forward strand.
TACGGCGATCCGGGCCGCCTCGACGTGCACGCCGAGTCGCCCCTGGTGGTCCAGCAGGCGACCGCGGGCATCTACAGCGGGCTGCTCCAGTACGATCCGGACGAGCCGAACAAGGTGATCGGCGACCTCGCCGAGCGCTGGACCGTCTCGCCCGACGGGAAGACGTACACGTTTCATCTGAGGAAGAACGTCAAGTGGCACGACGGCCAGCCCTTCAGCTCGGCGGACGTGAAGGCCACCTTCGACCGCGTGCTGAACCCCGACTTCAAGAGCCCGAAGTGCGGCGCCTCGCTCAAGCCGATGGTGGCGAGCGTGGAGGCGGTCGACGCCAACACCGTCGAGTTCAAGCTCAAGTTCGCGGCGGCGCCGTTCATCCCGTCGATCGCGTCGGCGTGGTGCCGGGTGGCCGCCAAGCACATCCTGGCCAAGTACGGCGACCTGAGCGCGGCCGAGGCCCAGATCGGGACGGGGCCGTTCAAGTTCAAGAAGTACGAGCGCGGCAGCGTGATCGAGTGGGAGAAGAACCCCAACTACTTCATTCCGGGGCTGCCCTACCTCGACGGGGTGAAGCAGTACATCCTGGTCGGCGGGCCGACCCAGCTCGCGGCGGCCAAGGCCTCGAAGATCATGCTGTGGGACGCGTGGCCGCCCATGCGAAAGACGCAGGCCGACGAGCTGGCCCGCGCCCGCACCGACGTGGACATCTACCAGGCGCCGATCAACACCGTCTTCTTCATCTACCTCAACGCCAAGAAGCCGCCGTTCGACAACCCGGACCTGCGCCGCGCGGTGAACCTGGCCATCGACCGCCAGGATCTGGTCTCCAAGGCGCTCGAGGGCGCGGGCGTGCCCTGCGCGATCCTGGATCCGAAGCTGGTGGGCGACTTCGCGCTGCCGCTCGACGAGGTCGCCAAGGCGCCCGGCTGCCGCCAGCCCAAGGAGCAGGACATCGCGGAGGCGAAGAAGCTCGTGGAGAAGCATCACCCGAACGGCCTCGACATCGAGGTGGCGGTGCGGCAGGTCGGCAACTACGTCGATCGCGGGCAGCTCGTGCTGGCCCAGCTGCGCCGGATCGGCATCCGCGGCACCATGAAGACCCACGAGAGCGCGGCGGGCTACGCGGCGTTCGGCAAGGGCGATTTCACGATCATCGCGACGCAGGACCGGGCGATGGACGTCAACGAGCCCTCCGGCGTCTTCCACATCTCCTACACCACCGAGTCGGGCAGCAACTACGGCCAGTACTCCGACCCCAAGGTGGACGACCTCGCCGACCGCGCCCTCAAGGAAGCGAATCGCGAGAAGCGCAAGCAGCTCTACTGGGAGCTCCAGCGCTACCTGCTGTCCCGGGGCGACCACGCCTCCATCGCGGTGGGCTGGGTCGAGGGCTGGTTCTTCAAGGACAAGAAGCTCCGCAACTACAAGCCCGGCCTCACCACCTACGACAACAACACCTTCATGAAGGTGTGGATCGCCCCGTGACCTTCAGCGACCCGCGCGTCCAGCAGTACCTGGCCACCAAGGACATCGTCGTCCTCGGCACGATCAACCCGGACGGCTCCCCGCTGATCACCGCCATGTGGTTTCTCCACGAGCCGTCGGGGCTGACCCTGATCAGCGTGGACAACCTGCAGAAGGTCCGCAACCTGCGGCGGGACCCGCGCCTGCACATCGTGGCGGAGAGCGGCTCTCGCGGCGCCGAGATCAAGGGCGTCGCGATCCGCGGGCGCGCCGAGTTCCTCGGCGACACGCCCGAGCGCCGCGCCCTCGCCACCCGCATCCTCGACAAGTACCACCCGCACCTCGAGAACTACTGGAAGGGCCGCACGATGCCCGCGGACCGCGTGATGTTCCGGGTGGCGCCCCAGCAGGTGCGCACCTGGGGCCTCGACTGAAGGCCACCGAGGCCAGGAGGGACGTCCGCGAGCCGCGGCTGAGGCGGACCGAGGCCCGGCGGCGCCGCCCCGGCCAGGCCGAGGTGTTTCGCCTCGTGACGTAGGGCTTCGGATTCGATCTTTTCGTGCCGGTCCTTCGGTCCTTGCGTGGCAAGGTGAGGGCACGATGAGGGAGGTCACGTACTACCGCTGGGCCGCGACCGTGCCGGTGGTGGCCCCGTTCATCGCCCATCTCTTCTATCGCGACGAGCCGACGATCGGCCTGATCGACAAGGTCACGATCCTGCTCTACGTCTCGGGGATCGCCTGGCCCGCCTACGTGCCCTTCGCGGCCGCGCTCTTCTGGTGGCTCGCCGGGGAGCCGGCGCCGCGGTACCGGCGGGTGTCGTGGATCACCCCCGTCCTGTTCCTGCCCCCCTTCCTGGTCTACCTCCTCCTGGTCCGCTGGTGGACGGCGAGCACGGAGCCGTGGCTCGGCGTGCTCGTCTTCTATTCGGTCGTGGTGCTGCTGTTCGGCTACG
>DATFGS010000278.1:0-1479 GCA_035249225.1 Candidatus Methylomirabilota bacterium
CTCGCCGCCGTCGCGGCCGCCCTGCTGATCTGGGTCGAGGTCGCGGTATGGCGCGCGGTGACCCCGCCGGCCACCATGCAGCCGCAGGAGGTGGCCGCGATCCTGGCCGACGTCTCGGCCGCGCTGTTCTCGGTGAGCGGCGATCCGTCCACCGCATCGGCGGAAGATCCGGCCCTGAGCCTCGAGGTGATGGCGCAGGAGCTCGACCAGGCGCTCACCGGAGGAGAACCATGACCATCACGCTGACGACCCGCACGATCCTCGCCACCGCGCTCCTCCTGGCCGCGACCGCCACCGTGGCGCTCGCGCAGGCTCCCCCGCCCGGTCCCGGCGGCCCGCACGGCGGCATGCGCGGGCCCATGGGTCGGACCGACGGCGAGCTGTGGCTCATGATCCGCGCGGCCGGCCTCACGCCCGAGCAGCAGGCGAAGGTGCGCGGGATCCTGTCGACGCACCGGACCACCACGCGCCCGCTCATCGAGCAGCTCCGCCAGACCCAGCAGGAGCTGGGCGCCAAGCTGCTCGCGCCCGGTCCGCTCCAGCCCGCCGACCTGCAGCCCCAGCTCGGGCGCATCGGCCAGCTCCGCGACCAGCTCGCGCAGGATGGCGCGCAGGCCGCGCTCGAGGTCCGCGCCGTGCTAACGCCCGAGCAGCTCGCGCGGGCCGCCCAGACCAAGGAGCGCCTGACCCAGCTCCGCGAGGAGATGCGCCAGCTCATGCAGCCGCCCCGCCCCTAGCATGAAGCGCCTCCTCATCGTCCTGCTGCTGCTCGCGCCCGTCGCGCTGCCCGGGCTCGCCCACGCGAGCCCGCCGGATCCCACCTGGATCCAGGGCATCTACGACGACGACGACGGCGACTCCGTCGTCACCCTGATCGCCTCCGGGACCGGGCACCTTCCCGCCCCTCCCGTCGATCTCCCGCTCGTCGCCCCGCTGATCGTCCCCGTGACTCCGGCGCCCGGGCCCACGCCGCGCCGGGTCGGGGTCTCCTCCGCTCCGTCTCGCGCTCCGCCCGCTCGCTAGCTCCGCTCCGGTTCAGTCGTCTCGGACAACCCAACCACCGAACGAAGGAGGACTCTCCATGTTCCGGATCCTGAAGGTGATGCTGGCGAGCTTTGCGGTGGCCGCGCTCGGCGTGGCCGGACTCGACGCGCACGTGGCGCGCGCCGACTGGAGCGAGACCGGGCTCGACTGGGACGAGTCGGCGCCGGTGGTCTCGACGCTGGACCTGGACGACGCGAGCGCGCTCGCCGATCACTTCTTTCACGTCGAGTGGACGGCCGGCCAGGGCGCGGCGGGCCGCGCACGCATCACCGGCTACGTCTACAACGACTACGGCGATTCCGCGGTCAACGTGGCGCTGCGGGTCCACGAGATCGACGCGAGCGGCAACGACGTCGCCCGCGTGGTCACGCCGATCGGCGGGGCGGTCCCGGCCCACGGGCGGACCTACTTCGACGTCGCGGTACCCCAGAGCCG
>DATFGS010000279.1:0-2268 GCA_035249225.1 Candidatus Methylomirabilota bacterium
GTCCTCGCCGCCGATCTCCGACACGAAGCGCACGTCCGGGTGCAGCCGCTCGACGCACGCGGCCACCGCGACCACCTCCTGGATCATCTTGGCCCCGACCAGCGGGCCCAGCAGGCCCGCGCCGGAGCCGGTGAAGAAGACGCGATCGCGCCCCGCCACGACCTGGGCCTCGTCCTCCATGCGCCCGAGGAACTCGAGCACCTTCTCGGCCTGGCGCGTGTTGTGGCGCTGGTAGTCCTGCCAGAGGACCTTATATCCGCTCGCCTCGCCTTCGGCTGCGGCTCGCCATTCAACTGCTACCGCTTTTACGGTGGTCGATCCGACATCCATCCCGATCAGCTTCATTACTTCGCCTTCTGCGCGACGTGCAGGACCAGGTTGGCGGCCTGGCCCGCGCAGCCCATGTGGGGCACACGATAGGTCGCGCGCTTCATCGTGGGGTGTGCATCGAGGTAGGCGCGCACCTGGTCGAGCGCCATGCCGCTCTTGCCGAGCGCCTCGTCGAACTCGCGCTGCGCCCGCTTCTTGGCCTCGGTCAGGATCATCTGGCAGCGCGAGAGCGCGTGCACCTCCGCGTCGCCCTTGATCTCGAGCGGAGCGTAGAGGAGATCGGGGTACTTGCCGATCACGCCCGCCATCGCCCCGATCGACATCGTGTTCGGCATGCACGAGTACGGCGAGAGCTCGCAGATCATGTGGGCCTTCTTCTTCTGGTGCGCCCAGATCGCCTTGCCCACCAGCATGTCGCCCTCGCCGCCGTCCAGGCGGCTGTGGAAGTAGGGCGCAGCCAGTCGCCGCAGCTCGAGCTGGTAGGGCAGCTCGTGCGGCAGGTTGCCCATGGCCCGCCGCAGCCGGTTGAAGGTGGCACGGTAGATGGCCTGCACGGTGCGCCCGAGGCCGAGCTTCAGCCGCGCGCCGCGCTCGATGCCCGAGTAGTCCTCGAAGCGCTGCAGCCCCAGGCGCAGCAGGTAATCCATCCACACCGTGATGCCGGCCGGATACACCTCGGCGCCTTCCGCCTCGAGCCAGCGGTGGATGTTGTAGTTGGGATCGCCCTCGACGGTCTGCAGGTAGAACTCGCCGGTGATCTTGACGATCGGCTTCACCCGCAGGCGATCCACCTCGATGGCGTCGAACTTCGCCCACACCTGCCGCATCGCCTTCGCGAAGTAGCCGGTGGTGAGGAACCACCACACCGACCGCCACGGCCCGTGCGCCGGCCGGTGGCGGAAAACCTGGTAGAGCAGCTCCACCGACTCCTTCACCACCGCCCCGGTCTGGCCGGGCACCACTTCGTACGGCCGCACCTGGTACTCGAGGTCCTGGACCAGGTCGGTGCAGAAGATCGACCAGAGGCAGCCGAGCGTCACCGGCAGGTTGAGATCGAGCCCGTCGCCCATCTCGGCCTTCTGGTCGAGCTGGTCCTGGGCGAGGAGGAACATGCGGAAGGCGTCGAGACCCGAGTTGCGAAGCGCCAGTTCGTAGCTCTGGTGATACTGGCCGAAGCGGCAGGCCCCGCAGGAGCCGGCGGTGAGATAGACGAACTTGCTGTTCACCTCTGCCGCGCTGGTCGCCCTGGCTTCCTTCTTCAGGAAGTTGACCAGGTTGCCGGTGGTGAAGCTGGTCGGGCAGCACTGGCCGATGTCGGCCACCTCGCGGCCGGTCAGGAGATCGTCCCTGGTGGCCACCGGCAGCACCTGCGCCTTGTGGCCGCCGCTCTCCAGCACCGCCTGCAGGATCCGCTCGACACGCCAGTGCAGGCCACCGAAGAGGACCGTCACCGAATCGCGCTCCGCGCGCGTGAAGGGGCGCGGGGTGTAGGCGCGGTAGTGGCCGGTCGCGGGGCACGGCTCGGTCGGGCGCTCAGTGGTTGCCGTGGCCATTGCGTCCTCCTTCCCGTACGACATCGCCAGGTACGCCATCGCGGGCCGGCTCGTCGGGCGGCATCGCGGGCGGGGTGTGCCGGTCCATCCACGACTCGAGGAGCTGCACCGTCTCGAACCCGGGAAGGCGCCGGATCGTCTCGTCCACCTTGCGGGCTGCGGCCCGTCCCGCGGGGCCCCCGAAGAGATAGGTGGCCAGGAAGCGCAGCTCGGCATCCGGCTGGACCCCGCTGCCCACCGGGGCCCAGAACCGGTCCACCAGGACGCGCGCGGCCCGCGCGACCGCGCGCCGCTGCAAGCGGATCTCGGCCTGGCGGTAGTAGAAGAAGAAGTGGCGCGACTCGTCGAGCGCGATCCGCTCCAGCAGGTCCGCGAGGACCGGATG
>DATFGS010000280.1:0-1182 GCA_035249225.1 Candidatus Methylomirabilota bacterium
GCGCGACCTCGCCGAGCGCTGGAAGGAGGAGGGCCACTACCTCCGCTCCCACGCGCTCCAGGCGCTGGCCATCGAGACCGCGGAGGCCTTCGCCGAGATGCTGCACGCCCGCCTGCGCACCCAGTGGGGCTTCCCGGACCCGCCCGGCCTGCCGCTCCAGGACAAGCTGAAGGCCCACTACCGCGGCATCCGCGTCTCGTTCGGTTATCCGGCCTGCCCGGATCTCGCCGACCAGCGCATCCTGTTCGACCTCTTGAAGCCGGAGCAGGTGGGGCTCGGCCTCACCGAGGGCTTCATGATGGACCCGGAGGCGTCGGTCTCCGCGCTGGTCTTCCACCACCCCGAGGCCAAGTACTTCAAGGCCGAGTAGCCGGACGCTCCCGAGCATGCCGAGCCTGCTGCAGGCCCCCGGTGTGAGCGCCCGCTTCCTCGACTTGCTCGCCCGGGAGGCGCTCGACCGGAGCCGGGTCCTCGACGTGGGCTGCGGCGCGGGACGCATCTCGCTCGCGCTCGCGCCCGTCTCGAAGTGGGTGGTGGGCCTCGACCGCGAGGCGCCGCTGATCGAGGAGGCCCGCCGGCGCTCGACCGCCGCGAAGCTCACCAACGTCGAGTTCCACGCGGCCGACGTCGAGGCCGACCCGTACGAGCCGTGGCGCCCGGACCTGGTCACCGCCCACCTCTGCGCCTCGGACGCCATCATCGAGCGCGCGGCCCGTGCGCTGGCTCCGGGCTCCTGCCTCGCCATGGTGTCGTTTCACGTGGACCAGTGGAAGGAGACCGGCAGGGTCTCGCGGTTCGCGTACGACGAGGGCCGCATGCGTGCCGCGCTCGAGGCCCGCGGCTTCGCGGTCGAGGCGCTCGAGGTCGAGCGGGACGTGCGCCGCTTCGACTCGGTCGAGCAAGGCCTGGCCGCCGCGGTCGGGCTCGAGGACCGCTGGAAGGCCGACGGCCGCTGGTTCCGCTACATCGCGTTCCTCGAAGGAGGCGGCCGCACCCTCACGCGCAGCCACCTCATCGTGAAAGCCCGGCGCGCGTGATGCTGGCCACGCTCGCGCTCACGGAGTCGGTCAAGGCCCTCGCGCTCGAGCTCGGCTTCGACCTCGTGACCACGGGCCCGGCCGCGCCCCCCGAGCACGGCCCCGCCCTCCGGCGCTGGCTCGCGGCGGGCCACGCCGGCACCAT
>DATFGS010000281.1:0-22102 GCA_035249225.1 Candidatus Methylomirabilota bacterium
AGATGCAGCACTTCTGCCCACGCCGCGAATCCGTTCGGGCTCAGCCGCCGCGCTGGCAGGATGAGCGTCTGCCCTTTCACTAACTTCTCCAACGCCTTCCTCCGAACCTTCAAGGGTTCCGTCCGGTAGTTCTTCTCATCAAGCTGTAGGAGATCGAAGCCCATGAAGAGGGGCGGCGTCGCGAGGTCGTCGTGGTTCAGGTGCCGGAGCCACTCGAAGCGAGAGATCAGCTTGGCGTCGAACACAGCGATCTCACCATCGACCGTAAAGGTCGTAGGCTTGAGGACGGTCAGCGCCGCGACGATCTCAGGGAATCGGCGGGTATGGTCACGCTCGTTCCGGCTGATGAGCCGCACGCGGCCCGCGTTTTTGAGCGCAAGCATGCGCCAGCCGTCGTACTTCTCCTCGTAGACCCAGCCTTTCGTGTGGAACGGGCGAGGCACCTGGGTCGCGTGCATGAGCGTCGGTAGCTGGGACACGGATCGAGTATACCGAGCAGCGGCGCGAGAGCGCGAGAGTCGAACCTCTGATACAGGGCGCGAAGATTCGGTGTAGCGGCCTGCCGCGCGAGTAGACAAGTCAGAAGATCGAGCACGCGTCCCGTTCATACGCAGACGGAGAACCCCGACGCGCTGAGCCCAAGAGGGGACACGTACGGTACCGATAGTGCTTGCAGGGCTCGCGCAGACCATCGAAACGCAGTAAGGACATATCTCGCTTTCCAGCGGCCGCTCTGCCTTGCTAGAGTGCCTGGCCCCGCCACTCTGATGGGAGAGGAGCAGAAATGAACGACGATGAGGAGGTCAAACGGAAGCGGGCAGGCCTAACCAAGATCCTTCGCAAGCATATCGGGAATATGAGCCACGCCGGAGCCTCTCAGCTGATTGATGCTTACTGTCAGACCCCCGTTGTACGGATTCTCCCCGGCGGTAGCGGTGGCGGTCATAGTCGAAAACCTCGCAATCTGCGGCTCAACCTCAAGAACCTATTTACACTTGCCGCCGAGGGAACCCTCGCGGGGGCTACTGTAGCCGGTCAGCCATGGACTGCGCCCTTTGCTGCGCTTCTCCTTTGGAACTCAGTGTATTCACGGATGAAGCGCGACATCCAGGAGCGGGAGGCGAGCGTAATTTGGGCGATGTGGCTGAATCGGGAGAAGAATAAGGTGCCGAAGGATCGGGTGCTCGCTATGGTCAATGCGGAGCGTGTGAACCATGGTCGCGCCCCCTTGTCCGCCAAGGAACTGAACGACAGCCTAGCGCTGCTCAAGGAGATGCGCTGCATCAAGGAAGATGGCAAGAACTGGCTGCTGACAGAATCGGTGAGCGTCAAATGGGACAAGGGCCGATGACCTGACCCGCGCCCCCGACTGCTTGCACCGCTTGCACCAAGACTGCGTTTCAGTGCATCTCAGTGTCCCGTGAGAAGTTGTTCACCCTTGGTATATCGCGTCGTTACGCGCGATCTGCGTGCAACCCTGACTTCCACCGGAAGGGCTACGCGCGCGCGGCCGGGGCGGAGGGGCGTGAGTCACCGGGGGGGAGCTACTAGCCCAGCTGCCCCGCGGAGCGACCTCGGACGCTCCCGGCCTTCCCGGCGACTCGGTCTGGCGGTCTGATCATGGACGCGTGGGACCGACTCACGGATCGCGCCGGACGAGCGGTGGTGGCGGCCCGCGACCTCTGGGCCCGTGCCCGGCCGACGATCGTGGTGCTGGGCCGGGACCTCTGGGACCGGGTCAAGGGCCGGACCGCAGCCCGGCGGAGACTCTGGGGCTGGATCAAGCACAGATGGCGGTCCGTCTCCGCCGGCGTGCTGGTGACGTTGGTCGTCGTCCCGGCCGCCCACTGGGCCTGGAGCGCATGGGATGCCCGGCGTCTCGAGGAGGAGGCCTCGGTCCCCAGGACCTGGCCGACCGGCCGGATGATGGACAGCGCGATCGTCGAGGTTCAGACGACCTGCCGTAGCTCGGTGCTGTCCTACGTCGTCCTCATCGTGCCCGTGCCCGGCGATACCGCCCTGACCCGGTTCGACAAGGCCGACCGAGGCAAGGTCATGACGGATGCGCTCCGGGAGCACCTCAAGGTGATCCACCTTCAGCTCGAGGACAAGGACGGCCTGTCGGTGGGGGCCTACGACCTGGCGATCGACGACTTCATCAGGATCTTCTCGAGCAGCGAGGAGCGCCCCGCGACCCTCGAGGCCCGGGGGACCAGGGCCTGCAATCCGGCCGTTTACGTTCGAGCGGACGCGCTCAAGGTGACGTGGATCGAACGGTCCCCTGAGTGATCAGAGGTCCTGCAGGATCATGCGGCGGTAGGACTCGGCCGCCTTCAGCTTGCGGCGCCGGCCCTGCTCGGCGGCCCACTGGGTGATCATCTCGGAGGGATCCCACTCGCCCATCTGGCTCTTGTGGGCGCGCAGCGCGGCCACCTTGACGTCGAGGGTCTCCGCGATGTCCACGTAGGTATCCGGCCGCTCCGCGCCGTGGATGTAGACCTGGCGCACCTCGTGCGGCTCGAGGCCCTCGGCGAGCAGCTCCGGGAAGATCAGGCGCGTGCCCGCGGAGGGAAAGACCGCGTCGAGCGCCACGTCGGCGGCGGCGCGGTGGTCCGGGTGGTTCATGTACGTGGTGCCGTAGTAGCGGACGGTGGGATCGCCGGTCAGCACCGCCTCGGGACGGTGGCGGCGGATCAGGCGGGTCAGCTCGCGGCGGAGAGGGATGGACGGCTCCAGCATGCCGTCCTCGTAGCCGAGGTAGATCGTCTCCTTCACGCCCAGGATGCGGCAGGCGTCGCGCTGCTCCTCCTCCCGGATGGCCACGAGCGCCTCGCGGGTCATCTCGGGCGGCGTGTACTTGTTGGAGCCGGCGCCGCCGCTGGTGAGGCAGACCGTGACGATCTCGCAGCCGGCGCGCGCCCACTTGGCCAGCGTGCCGCCGACCGTGAACTCCTGGTCGTCGGGGTGCGCGTGGATGCTCATCGCCCGCCTGGGCGCGGGCGGCTCGCTCGGCTTCTTCGCGGGCACGGGCTAGCGGGCGAGCGCGTCCCAGCAGACGCGCGCCATGCGGCCGATCACGGTATTGGCGGCCGTGAAGCCGGGGGTGCCGTCGGGCAGGGCCGCGGGCACGCGGTCGGTGTAGGCGGCCAGGATGAAGAGCGGCCGGTCGCCCTGGTAGACGATGCCCGCGTCCATGAAGCCGCGCGAGCCGGTGCCGGTCTTGTGCGCGATCTTCGTCCCGAGCGGGAGCTGCGAGGGCAGGCGCGCCTTGAGCTTCTGCCAGGAGAGGATGTCGAGCGCGAGCCGGCAGAGGGCGGGGGTCACGCCCATGCGCGCGGCCACCGCGGGATCCTCGGCGCCCTTCAGGATCGCCTCCAGCAGCAGCCCCTGGTCGTTGGGCGTGGTGCTGGTGACCTGGTCGAGCGCGTGGTCGGGGCCCAGGCGCGGGGGAATCCCGAAGCGGTGGATCGTCCGCGTCATGCCGGCCGCCTCGCAGAGCCGCTGGATCTCGCCGAGGCCGACGAGATCCACCACGAGCCCGGTGCACGCGTTGTCGCTGACGATGATCATCATCACCAGCGCGTCGCGGAAAGTGATCGAGAAGCCGGGTGTGAGGTGCTGGAAGGTGCCGGAGTCGTTGTCCTGGTACTTGGCCTCGATGGTCACCTTCTGGTCCAGCGCGAGCTTGCCGTCGGCAACCGCCTTGAGCGCGGCCATGAGGATCGAGATCTTGCGCGTGCTCGCCGAGGGCACCGGCACGTCGCCCAGGCGATCGGCGCGCTGCCCGCTCGCGAGGTCCTTGAGATACCAGCTCGTCTGGAAGGGGAGCGCGTCGCAGAGGGCGTTGAGACGACCGGTCAGCTCGTTCATGGCGTCACTCTCCCAGGCCCGGCATGGTGAAGGCGGCGCGCCCGAGCTCGGCCGCGAGCGTCGCGCGCTGCTCGGGCGTGAGCGCCACCAGGGGCGGCCGCACCGTGACCCAGGAGCCGTCGCCGCCGTAGCGGGCGATCACCGCCTTGAGCGCGGGGATCATCGGATAGCGCTGCATGATGCCGCGGATCTCGTCGAGGCGCGCCTGCTGAGCGTCCGCGTCCGGGTTCTGCCACTCGCGGTGGAGCTTCGCGATGGGGCCGGGATTCACGTTGGCGGTGGCGCTGATGCAGCCGGCGCCGCCGCCGCGCATGTTGGCGAGCAGAAAGGTCTCGCTCCCCGCGAACACGTCGAAGCCCCCGGCCGCGAAGGCGTCCAGCATCGCCTTGGTGTTGTTCCAGTCGCCCGAGCTGTCCTTCACGCCGGCCACGATGCCCGGGTAGGCCTTGAGCAGACGCTCGATGAGCCCGAGCGTGATCGGCACCTGCGAGACCGGAGGAATGTGGTAGACGTACAGGCGCAGCCGCCGGTCGCCCACCCGCTCGATCACCTCCGCGAAGCTCCGGAAGAGCCCGTCGTCCGAGACGCCCTTGTAGTAGAAGGGCGGCAGCATCAGCACCCCGCCCGCGCCGAGCTTCATGGCGTGCGCGGTGAGCCGCACCGAATCGGTGAGCGCGCAGCAGCCGGTGCCCGGCATGAGGCGCCCCGGATCGATGCCGCCCGCGACCACGCGGTCGAGCAGCTCGATCTTCTCCTCGGTGGAGAGCGAGTTGGCCTCCGAGTTCGTCCCGAACACCGCGAGCCCCACATCCTGCGACAGGAGCCAGCGGCACTGCCGCACGAAGCGCTCCGGATCGGGGGAGAGGTCGGCCTTGAACGGGGTGACCACGGGGGAGAGGACGCCCTTGATGCGATCGGTGCGGTCGGGTGTGCTCACGCGCTGTGCTCCTTGGCGGTTGATTGTCTCTACGGCCACCCATGGTAGCACCGCGTGCCTGCCTTTGGCGGCCGGCGTCCGCTATCTGGGGCCGGGATCCCACCCGAGGCGGGCGCGCGCCTTCGCGTTCGACACCGCGCTGCCGTCCTCCACGATGTTGTAGGCGCCCGGCTCGCCCCGGGCGACGGCCAGCGCGGTCGCGCGGGCGGCCGCATCCACGTGCACGGGCGCGCTGCCGGCCGGCTCCGCGTTCCAGGTGCCGGGCCCGTGGAGCTGGCCGTAGCGCAGCACGAGCCCCTCGAGCCGAGGCACCGACCGCGCCAGGCGCTCGAGCTCGACCACGCCCCGCACCGTCACGCCGCGTCCGCCCTCGGCGCCGGTGTCGAGCGGGTCGTCCTCGTGATGCGGCTCCGGGCCGGGCGCATAGGCCCAGGCGATGGATTGGGCGACGAGACGGCGCGCGCCCGCGCGCACCGCGGCCGCGACGAGGTGCCGGGTGCCCTCCGCGCGGACTCGCGCGTTGCGGGCGGACATCTCGGCCATCCCCGCGGGATCGAGCCGGTCCGGCAGGTCGGTGATCAGGTGGACGACGACCTCCGGCCGCGCGGCGGCCACCGCGTCGGCCAGGCGCTGGGCATCGTAGACGTTCACGACGAGCCGGCTCGCGCCCGCCCGCCGGATCGCGGCAGCCCGCTCCGGCGACCGCGTCGTTCCCGTCACGCGGTGGCCGGCCGCGGCCAGGAGTCCGACGAGCCGCTGCCCGATCACCCCGCTCGCGCCGGCCACCAGGATCCGGATGATCGCCTCCGCCTACGCCATCTCGATCAGCGGCTGGTCGCCCTGCAGCAGGTACATCGCCACGAACTCGAGCGGCGTCTCCGGCGACGCATTGTCGAAGCGCAGGATCCGCGCGCCGGCCGGCTCGTGGAACGCGGCCCCGGTCTCGAGCCGGCGGGCCGGCTGCCAGGGGTGCGAGTGGATGCCGGTCTCCTGGCCCGGGCCGAAGCGGATGGCCCGGACGTCCACCTGGGTGGTCCGCCAATCCGCGAAGGCGGCGGCCAGCAGCGGCCGCCGCTCGATCGTCCGGGTCGCCCTCATGACATCCCTTTGGACTGGGGCCGCGGCCGGAGAGATTCGCGATGTCCGACCACGCTATAAGGGCAGGAATATCTTGACCGCCTCCCGACGAGAGCCTAGCGTCTGGGCCAGTCCGACCCGCGGGCGGAGGGGACCATGACGATAGCCAGGCGTCCAATGGATGCGGTCGCCGCATTGCCCGCCCAGCGCTACCTGACGGTCATCGCTCAGGATCCCAGCGTCCGGGTGGACGGTCCGAAGGGGCCCATTCTCATGGCCCGCATTGCGGTGCCCGCGGAGGATCTGATCGCGGGCCCCATCGGCTACCGCGTGCAGGTCGTGGACTACGATGCCACCACGCGACGCTTCAACGGCGCCCACCACCTCCCGGATAGCCTCGCGGCCGAGCCGCCCGGATGGGCGAAGGGCGACGCGAAGATCGTCGACGACTTTCGCTTCCACGCCCAGAACGTGTATGCCCTCGTGATGAAGACGCTGGCCCGCTTCGAGTTCGCGCTTGGCCGGCGAGTCGGATGGTCCTTCCGCACCCACCAGCTCAAGGTGTCTCCCCATGGGATGATGGACGCCAACGCCTTCTACAGCCCGCAGGGGGAAGGCCTCGTCTTCGGATACTTCGCCGGCGCGAGTGGCCGCACCGTGTACACGTGTCTCTCGCATGACATCGTGGTGCACGAGACCACGCACGCCTTGCTCGATGCCCTCCGCGAGCGGTACCTCGATCCGTCCAGCCCCGACCAGGCCGCCTTTCACGAGGGCTTCGCCGACGTCATCGCGATCCTGTCGGTGTTCTCGCAGCCCGAGATGGTCCGTATGCTCCTGGCCCCGCCCACCAAGAAGGCGGGCGACGCCGCGCTGATCGACAGGGCCGACGTGACCGTGGCCGCGCTCCGCCAGAGCGTTCTGTTCGGACTCGCCGAGCAGATGGGCCAGGAGATCCAAGGCTCGCGAGGCGGACCGCTCCGCCAGAGCGCTCTGCTCGCGGCGAACCCCAAGCTCTTCGATGCTCCCGAGTTCCAGGAGCCGCACCGGCGCGGCGAGGTGCTGGTGGCCGCGGTGCTCAACGGGTTCATCGACGTCTGGGCCACGCGCATCCAGGAGCTCGGCGTGCCCGACCAGCGGTCCTTCGCGGTGGCGCGCGTGGCCGAGCAGGGGGCCGACATCGCCGATGCCCTCGCCACCATGTGGATCCGGGCCCTCGACTACATGCCGCCGCTGCACCTCGAGTTCGGCGACGCGCTCAGCGCCGCCTTGACCGCGGACACCGAGGTGCGCCCCGACGATTCGCGCTATCGCCTTCGCGATCACATGCGCAAGACGTTTCTGGCCTACGGAATCGAGCCGCCCAGCTCGGCCGACCGGGAAACCGGCACGTGGAAGCATGCGCCCGGCGGGCTCAGCTACGATCGCGTGCGCTTCGAGTCCATGCGGAGCGACAAGGACGAGGTCTTCCGGTTTCTCTGGGAGAATCGCGAGGCGCTCGAGGTGGAGCTGCGCAAGGGGGCGTACACCGAGGTGCTCTCGGTTCGCCCGTGTGTGCGCGTCGGCCAGGACGGCTTCACGCTCCACGAGACGGTGGCCGAGTACTACCAGGTTGCTCGCCTCACGCCCGCCGAGCTCCAGCGCGCCGGCATCGCGGTGCCGAAGAACTACCTGGCGGCGCTCGAGGAGGCGCGCGCGGCGGCGGCGGCTCGGCGAGCCCGCGTGGACGGGGATGACGGCGAGCGCGATGCGGACAACGACGAGAGCCTGGCGACGACCCCGATCTACGGCGGCGGCGTCCTCATCTTCGACGAGTACGGGCGGCTCAAGTACCACGTCCACAACGATGTCTTCCACGCCAGGCGCCAGGCCCGGCGGCTTGCGTATCTCTGGGAAACGGGTCAGCTCGAGCCGGGACTCCACCAGGCGCGGGTCCAGGCCGCCCGCCTCTCGACACTGCATCGACTCCGCGCGCTTGACGCGCGGAGGGTTCCCGCGGAGGGCTGGTAGAGATGGCCACTTCGCCGAAGTCGGTGGAGATTCGCGGCTATCAGGTGGGGTTCGGGGACTGTTTCCTGCTCTCGTTCGTCTATTCGTCCACGGTCAAGCGGCACGTGCTCATCGACTTCGGAACCACCGAATTGCCGACGCGCGGGACGCCGCGCAGGGCGGCCAAGCCCTCGGAGCACATGCCCCAGGTCGCGAGCCACATCGCCAGGGTGTGTGACGGCGGCCTGACCGCCGTGATCGCCACCCACCGCCACGCGGACCACATCAGCGGCTTCGGCACGGACGGGAGGACCGGAAAGTCGGGCGAGATCATCAAGGCCCTGAAGCCCAAGGTGGTGCTGCAACCATGGACCGAGGATCCCGAGGCGGCCGAAGACGCCAGCAAGGCCACGAAGGAGTCGCTGCGCTCGCCCAAGAGCTTCACCGCGGGCCTCGCGGCCATGCACAACATCGCCGAGGCGATCGCCCAGCTCGCGAACAATCGTCCCGCCTGGATGAGCCGGGCCCTCCAGAAAGAGCTCCGCTTCCTCGGCATGGACAATATCCGCAACAAGTCCGCGGTCGACAACCTGATCGCGATGGGCGCGGCCAAGGGGGCGACGGCGGTGTGGGCCCACCACGGCTCGAAATCCGGGCTCGAGAAGCTGCTCCCCGGCGTGAAGGTCCACGTGCTGGGGCCGCCGGACCTGACCCAGAGCGAGAAGGTCCGGACGATGCGGAAGACGGACCCGGACCAGTTCTGGCACCTGCTGGCCGGACCGAAGTCGCTCCGAACGGCCGAGCCGCTCGCGAACGGGCTCGGCAACGGCCATGGCGCGCGGGGCCACGGCGTGCCGCCGGAGGCCCGCTGGTTCCGTGATCGGCTCGATCGCATGCGAGGCGAGCAGCTCCTCCAGATCGTGCGGACCCTGGACGACCAGATGAACAATACGAGCCTCATCCTGCTCTTCGAGGTGTTCGGGAAGAAGATCCTCTTCCCCGGGGATGCTCAGATCGAGAACTGGAGCTACGCGCTGGAGGACGCGCCGGACGCGGGCAAGACCCGCGAGCTGCTCGCGGACGTGGACGTGTACAAGGTCGGCCATCACGGGAGCCTCAACGCCACCCCCAAGAGGCTTCTCTGGGAAGGGTTCAAGAATCGCAACCGCGCGGGAGCGCAACGGCTGGTCACGTTGCTCTCGACCATGCCGGGCAAGCACGGCAAGGTGGCGAACAAGACCGAGGTGCCCCGCCGGCCGCTGCTCGCGGCCCTCAAAGCGGAGACGGTGCTGTCGAGCACCGACGACCTGGCCTTCGGAAAGAACCCGACCTTCTGCTACCAGGTGGACGTCAAGCCCTGAGTCAGCGCCCCGGGCTAGCCCCGGGCCAGCTCGGCGACCGTCTTCAACGGGCTGCCGTCCTTCCGGGCGATCTGTCGCCGCGCCGGCCACGTCTGGTCGCCGAAGGTCGGATGCCAGCAGGAGTGCTTGCCCGCGCCGCCGGTCACGATCACGGTCACGTCGTCGGCGGAGCGCACCGCCGGCACCATGGTGTCGGGCGCGTCCTTGGCCCCCCGCTGGATCAGGTGCGTGCGGTACTCGTCGCCCAGGCGCGCGAGCGGGAAGCGCGCGTGCTCGAAGAGGAACTCCTTCACCTGCCGCTTGCTGTAGCCGTCGCGCGCGATGGTGGCCGCGTGCTCGGGGCCGAGCGAGAGCAGGGGATGGCCGCCGGCCAGGATATTGTTGCTGCCCGCCTGGCCCATCGCGCCCGCGACCACCTTGAGGATGCCGAGGCCGGTGTAGCTGAAGTGGTCCTGGATATTGTGCGGCCCCTCGCACGCGATCGCGGTGACCAGGCTCGCGTCGGCCGGACAGCCCCACTCGACGCGCAGGGACTCCCACGGGCTCGCCTCCTCGTTCTCGGAGACGCAGTAGGCGATCTTGGCCGGGGTGCCCTGGGTCGCGCGGTCACCGGTGCCGGGCAGCCCGCCGCCCACGTTCATCAGCAGGAGCCGGATGGCCCGGCCGATGGTGAGGTTGGCGCGGAAGCCCTGGCCGAAGGCGTTGTAGCCCGCGTTGATGCCGACTTCCTTCGCGATCGGCCCGTTGACGATGATCAGCGGCGCCACCGGGTGCGTGGTGGCCTGGATCGAGTCGAGGTTGAACGCGGGATCGGCCAGCGCCTCGACCGCGGTGATGACGATCGGCAGATACTCCGGCCGGCAGCCGGCCATGATCGCGTTGATCGCGATGCGCTCCGTCGTGGCCTCCCCCTGGCGCGGGGGCAGCACCGCGATCACCTCGCGGGGGGCCCGGTCGGTGAAGCGCAGGAACTCGCGGAGGTCGTCCTCGGTGGGCGGCACGATCGGCAGCCCATCCGTCCAGCCCTGATCCTGATAGTGGCGGTTAATGGCGGAGTAGCCGCCACCCACGCGAAGCGTTCTCGCCGCGGGGCCGAGGGGGCTCACGCGCGGGTGACGGCCTTGCGGACGATCTCGACCGCGAGGTCCGCCTTCTTGACCACCTCGTCCTCCCGGATGCCGCCCAGCGGATGGGGGATCAGGGCCAGGGGCAGGTCGGCGAGTCCGCGGTTCTTCGACTCGAGCCGGGCGAGCTGCTCGAACTCATACGTCCCCATGACCACGGTGGGGATCCCCCGCTGCTCCAGCACGATGGCGCCGTGGATACTCCACGACGTGCACGACCCTCAGTCGGCGCTGCCGACCAGGACGAAGTCGCACGTCGTGAGCGCGGCCAGGATGTCGGGGCTGGGCGCGCCCGCGATGCCCTTCTCGCGCTTCACCACGTCACGCACGCCGTACTTCTCCTTGAGGCGCGCGACCACCGCCAGCATCAAGGTGCCCGCGTTGGCCTTGCTGTTGTCGAGGATGCCCGCGCGCTTGCCCTCGAGGCTGGCCAGGCGCGGGGCCAGGCCCGTCGCGAGAATCCGGGGCTCGGCGGTAGGGTCGTAGAGGACCTGCTCGTCGCTCATCGGTCGATCTCCTTCCCGTCTTGCAGCAACGTCAGCATCCGGTTCACGCCCAGCTCCAGGCACCGCTTGATCTCGTCCTTCGTCGCGCGGTAGCGATCCTCGCCCTGGCCGAACGGGTCGTCCACGTCGCCGCCCTCGCCGGCCAGCTCGTGCAGGGTCAGGATCGGGCGCCCCTGGGCTTCCTCGTAGGCGCCGATCATCTCCTTCTGCTGCGCGGTCATGGTCACGATCAGGTGCGCCTCCGCCACGATGTCGCGGTGCCGCCGCAGGTCGGTGGAGGCGAAGGCGTGCTCGGCCAGATGGATGTCCTCCTCGCGCAGCACGATGCGCGCGTCGAGCGAGGGGATCATCCCGTCGCGGGCGTGGTTGGCGATGCCGCCCGAGCGCACGCGCACCGCCCCGTTGGTGCCCCGCGCGACCAGCATCTTCTCCAGGAGGACGTGGGCCATCACGCTGCGACAGGTATTCGCGTGACAGACCAGCAGGACGTTCGTCAACGCGCCTCCCAGGGAGCCTGCCAGTACCGCACGCCCTTGCCGAGGTCCTTCCACTCTTCCTTGGGCCGCTCGCTGAGGCTCTTGCCGAAGTTGGTGCCGGGCGGCTCGTGGAGACCCTTGCCGAGCGTGTCCGGGAAGAGCTTGGCCAGCTCCTCGGGCTCGAGCCTTCGATCGGCCTCGATGCGGCGGATGGGCTCGGGGAGCGCCATCAGGGTGTAGCCGTAGCCGAAGGAGTGGAAGACCTGCCCGTTGACGTGGCCGGCGCCCTCGCTGGCCAGGTAGGTCACGAGCGGGGCCACGTTGTCCGGATCGCGCTCGGTGCCGATCGCCTGCTCGCTCGGCCACTTGCCGGTCTGCTCGAAGACCTGCCGGCCGCGCGGGGTGGAATCGATCATCCGCGTCGCCCCGCTCGGCATGATCGCGTTCGACGTCACGTTGTACTTGGCCATGCCGTTGGCGGTGGACCAGGAGAGCCCGATGATGCCGGCCTTGGCCGCCCCGTAGTTGGGCTGCCCGGGCGAGCCGAGCGCGGAGACCGACGACATCGAGATGATGCGCCCGTACTTCTGCTCGCGCATGTAGGGAGCGGCGGCCCGGGTGCAGAAGTAGGTGCCGTCCAGGTGCACCGCGAGGACCGCGTCCCATTCTTCCTTGGCCATGTTGAAGATCATGCGGTCGCGCAGGATGCCGGCCACGTTGACCAGGATGTCGATGCGGCCGTAGGTCTTCACGACCTGGTCCACCATGTCGTTGGCCGCCTTGTGGTCGGCCACCGAGCCGTAGTTGGCCGACGCGGTGCCGCCGGCCTTGACGATCTCGTCCACCACCTGGGCGGCCGGCCCGGTGGCCACCCCCTCGCCGTCCAGGCCGGCGCCGAGGTCGTTGACCACGACCTTGGCTCCCGCCTTGGCCAGCGCGATCGCGATGCCGCGGCCGATGCCGCGGCCCGCGCCCGTCACGAGCGCGTTCCTGCCCTCGAGCAGCTTGGCCATGTCCGTCCTCCTACGCGCTGGCGCGGGCGAGCGGACCGCGCAGGAGCCGTCCGGGATGCGCGCCGGTGTGCTTGCCGTCGCGCAGCAGGATCTCGCCGTTGACCACGGTGGCCGCGATGCCGCGGGTGCGCTGGATCAGCCGCTTGGCCCCCGCGGGCAGGTCCCGCACCACCTCGGGCAGCTCGGCCGCGATGGTGTCGGGATCGAAGACCACGAAGTCGGCGGCCATGCCCTCGCGGATCAGGCCGCGATCCGTGAAGCCCCAGTAGCTGGCCGGCACGAACGACAGCATCCGCACCGCCTGCTCGAGCGTGAGCGCCTGCTTGGTGCGCACCCAGTGGCTCAGGAGATAGGTCTGGAGCGACGAGTCCATCAGCTGGGAGACGTGCGCGCCCGAGTCGGAGAAGGTCACCACCGCCTGCGGGTGCTTGATCAGCTCGATCGCGAGCTCCTGGTTCTCGTTGGCGATCGGGTGGAAGAAGAAGCGGTCCATGTCCTTCTCGAGGGCGAGATCGATCATCGCCTCGACCGGATCGACGCCGCGCTCCCGGGCGATCTCGGCCACCGACCGGTGCGGCGGGTCCACCGAGTCCATCACGAACAGCCAGTCGTAGGCGGCCTGCCGGGCCTCGGTGCCGAGGGCCTTGCGGGTGTCCCGCTCGCGCGCGGCCTCGACCAGCTTCTTGCGGAGCTCCGGGTCGCGGAGGCGGCTCTGCTGCTCGCCGAGCGGCAGCGCGCGCAGCTCCTTCCACACCGGCAGCCGGTCGAACGGGAGCTGGGTCTTGAAGGAGAGCACGACGCTGAGCGCGCGGCTGTGCACCTGGGCGAACATGCGGCCGCCCGCCGCGTTGGTCTCCTCGATCAGCTTCACGTAGTGGCGCCACATCTCGGGCGCGTCCTTGCGGGTGAAGAGACCGAAGGTGATCGGCCGGCCGGTCTCGACGGCCAGGGCCTTGAGCCGCCGGTGGTAGTCGGGCAGGTCCGGGTGATCGACCTTGCGGTCCACCCCCTCGCCGGCCAGCTCGAAGATGCCCGCATTCAGCTCGCCCATCGCGCCGACGAGGCGCTGCACCTCGCTCCAGGACGCCATGCGGCTCGCCACCGGCTTGGAGTCCGGCGTCTCGTGGCTGGGCGACCGCGACGTGGTGAAGCCGATGGCCCCCGCCATCAACGCGCTGCGCAGCTCGCGCTCCATCGTGGCGAGGTCGTCCTCGGTCGCGGGTCCGTCGAACGCGCGCTCGCCCATCACATACGTGCGCAGCGCGGAGTGGCCGATGTAGCCCGAGTAGTTGATGCCCTTGGGCAGCGACTCGAGCGTGTCGAGGAACTCCGGGAACGTCGTCCAGCGCCAGTCGATGCCGGCTTCCATGGCCTCGCCCGCGATGTCCTCGGCGCGCTCGAGGTTGCGGATGACGAGATGGCGGTCCTTCTTGGCGCACGGCGCGAGGGTGAAGCCGCAGTTGCCCATCACCACGCTGGTGATACCGTGCCAGCACGACGACGTCCCCAGCGGATCCCAGAAGATCTGGGCGTCCATGTGGGTGTGCCCGTCCACGAACCCCGGCGCGACGACCCGGCCCTCCGCGTCGATGACCTCGCGGGCGCTCTCACGGAGCCGACCGATGGCGACGATCTTGCCGGCCTTCACGCCCACGTCGCCGCGGTACCGCGGCAGGCCGGATCCGTCCACCACCCATCCGTTCTTGATCAGCAGGTCATAGGCCATCGCGCTGGCTCCTCTCCGCCCCACCCCGGGGGTCCTTCTGAGAAACGGCCCAATGGTACCGCACTCGTTCCTGGTGCTCAATGATCCGAGTACTTGCGGTTCATTCGATCACCTGATCCGCCCGCGCCAACAGGGACGGGGGGATGATCAGGTCGAGTGCCTTCGCGGTCCGCAGATTGATGGTGAGGTAGTACCGCCCGGGGCGCTCGACCGGCAGGGCGCTCGGGGCGGCTCCCTTGAAGATGCGATCCACGTAGCTCGCGGCCCGCCGGTAGTTGTCGTCCTGGTTCGCGCCATAGGCCATCAGGCCGCCGTCCCGGACGAGCAGGCTGAACTCGTACATGGCGGGGATCCGGTGCGCGAGCGCGAAGTCGATGACCCGCTTCCGGTTGAGCAGCGTCAGGGCGTCCGTGACCAGGAACAGCGCATCGGGGCGACGGAGGGTCATGGCCGAGAACGCCGTCTCGAAGTCGTCCGGCTCGCGCACGCCGAGCGGCTGGACCGTGACGTGCCGCATCTGAGCGGCCTTCTCCACTTCCCGGAAGCGCAGGGTCATCCCGCGGTCGTCCGCGTTCCAGAGCACCGCGATGCGCGTGGCCTTCGGCACGGCTTCCGTCAGGATCTCCAGGCGCTTCGCGCTGAGCTCGGCGGACTGGTCGGTCACGCCGGTCACGTTACCTCCCGGCCGCGCGAGGCTGTCGATGAGGCCGAGCCCGTCGGCGTCCCCGACCTGGGCCATCACGATCGGGATCGACGAGGTCGCCCGCTTGGCCGCCGCGGTCGCGGGACCCCCGACCGTCACGATCACGTCCACCTTGAGCGCGACGAGCTCGGCGGCGAGCCCGGGGAGCCGCTCCTGCCTGGCATCGGCCCACCGGCCCACGTAGACGATGTTCTGCGGTCCGACGTAGCCGAGCGTCTGGAGAGCCTCGCGCAGCGGAAGCGGCAGCGCGCCGTCCGGCGGCCGGGCGCCTCCCGAGAGGAAGCCGACCCGCCACGTCTTGCCTGCGGGCTGCGCCCCGACGGTCCGCGGGGCGAGGATGCATCCGCCCGCCAGCGCGGCGAGGAACGTGCGTCGGTTCATCGGTGGTCCTCCGTCTGGCACGTCGAGTGGAAGGCGGGTCGCCCAGCCGCCGCATCGTAGTCACGGGGATGAAGGAGCGTCAAGGGCGCGCCTGGCCTACCGGACCCCCGCCTGATACCCTACCTGCCGGCCCGCCACCCTGGGCGGGCCGCGGGAGGGCACATGGACCTGGGCATCTTCGACCATCTCGACCGCCGGGACGTGCCGGTGGCGGACTTCTACGAGCACCGCCTGCGGCTGCTCGAGAAGTACGACGCGGCGGGATTCTACTCGTACCACCTGGCCGAGCACCACGCGACCCCGCTCGGCCTCGCGCCGATGCCCGGCATCTTCCTGGCCGCGGCCACCCAGCGCACCCGCCGCATCCGCCTGGGGCCCTGCGTCTACTGTCTGCCGCTCTACCACCCGCTCCGGCTGATCGAGGAGGTCTGCATGCTCGATCACCTCTCGCGGGGCCGCTTCGACTTCGGGGTGGGCCGCGGCATCGTGCCCTACGAGATGGCCTTCTTCGATCTGCACCACCTCGAGACCGAGGACATCTACCGGGAAACGCTGGAGATCGTCCTGCAGGGCCTGACCGGCGACGTGCTCGAGCATCGGGGAGCGAAGTACACGTTTCGAGGAGTCCCGATGATCCTGAAGCCGCTGCAGAAGCCCCACCCGCCGCTCTGGTACGGGCTCGGTCACGCGGCGGGCGCGGAGTGGGCCGCCACCAACCGGGTCAACGTGATCACCAATCTGGGGGCCGAGGGGTCGGCGCCGCTCTTCGCGCGCTACCGCGAGGTGTGGCAGCGCAAGCACGGCGATGTCGCCACGCCCAAGCTCGGCATGGGACGTCACGTGGTGGTGGCGCCCACCGAGGCCGCGGCGCTGGCGCTCGGGCGGGCCAACTACGCGGTCTGGTACGGCAACCTCACCAAGCTCTGGCGCGACTACGGCGCGGTCCCGTTCCGCTTCGCGCCCGACTTCGACGAGGCGCGCCGCCGCGGGATCGCCATCGCGGGCACCCCGGCCCAGGTGCGCGCGGAGTTCGAGCGGCAGGTGGCCGCGAGCGGCTGCACCTACATGACCTGCCGGCTGATGTTCGGCGAGATGACCGAGGCGGAAGCGGCGGCCAGCGTGGACCTGTTCGTCGCCGAGGTGATGCCGCACGTCACCGCGCTGGCCGTGCCCGCGTGACGCCGTGAGGCTCGAGGGGCGCACCGCCTTCGTCACCGGCGCCAGCCGCAACATCGGGCGCGCGATCGCGCTGGCTTTCGCGGCGGAGGGCGCGGATCTCATCCTCAACACGCGCACCAACCGCGACGAGCTGGAGGCGGTGGCGGAGGAGTGCCGCAAGCGCGGGGTGCGCGCCGCCGCGGTGCTGGGCGACATCGGCGATCCCGACGCGGTCGAGGCCATGGTCAAGAACGGCCTCGCGGTCTTCGGCGCCGTCGACGTGCTCGTGTGCAACGCGGCGATCCGGCCGCACAAGTCGGTGACCGAGACCTCGCTCGAGGACTGGCATCGCGTGTTCGCGGTGAATCTCCACTCCGCGTTCTATCTGGCGCGCGCGGTGGTCCCGGGCATGAAGGAGCGCGGGCGGGGCAGCATCATCGCGCTCGGTGGGCAGTCGAGCCTCACCGGCCGGCCGGGCACCGCCGCGGTCACCGCGGCCAAGACCGGGCTGCTGGGCCTCGTGCGCGCGCTGGCCGCGGAGCTGGGCCCCTCGGGCATCCGGGTCAACATGGTGGTGCCGGGCACCATCGACACCGAGCGGCGCTACGCCGAGTGGTACCCTGAGTTCCGCCAGGCGCCGCCGGGCGGGCCGGAGCAGCTCCGGCGCATCCCGCTCGGCCGGCTGGGCCGTCCGGAGGACATCGCGGAGGCGTGTCTGTTCCTGGCCTCCGACGCCTCCGCGTACGTCACGGGCGACGCGATCCGGGTCATGGGCGGCAGCATTATCGGGTGAGAGAGGAGAACACAACGTGGCCGCACAGGCGATGGTGCTCGAGTTCGGGATGGGCGTGGATGTGCACGGAGACGAGGGGACGAAGGCGGCGTGCCGCGCGGTATCGGACGCGATCCGGCACTCGAGCCTGCCCCTCTTCACCGAGGTGCGCGCCAAGGGCGGCCGAATGCTGGTGGACGTGACGGTGGGCGTGCCGGATCCCGGCAAGATCGACGTGGAGCGCGTGAAGAGGGAGCTGCCCCACGGGGAGGTGACGGTGCGCCCGGTGCAGGGCGGGCTGCGGGTGCCCAACGCCGACACCATCATCGCGTGCGCGGCGATCACGGTGAGCGTGGAGTACCCCGGGCGATGAGCGCCCGGGAACCGGGCGCATCCCCGTTAGGGGTCGCGTCATGAGCGCCCGGGAACCGGGCGCATTTCCGTTGGAGGTGGTGTCATGACCGGCATCGGGCTCAAGCGCCTGCAGCACCTCGTGCTCTGGGTGTCCGACGTGGACCGCAGCGTGCGCTTCTACTGCGACGTCCTCGGGTTCGAGGTGAAGACGCGCTACCCGAACGCGGCGTTCCTGCGCATCGCGGGCAGCACCGAGGACCATCACCTGGGGCTGTTCGCCCAGCCCGGCGTTCACGGGCCCGACGAGGGCGCGGTGCGCATGTACCACTCGGCGTGGGAAGTGGGCGAGCTGACCGACCTGGTGCGCGCGCGGCGGCGCCTCATCGAGGCGCGCTCGCTGGTGGGCTCCTCGGACCACGGGGTGAGCCTGTCGCTCTACGCGAAGGATCCCGACGGCCTCGAGTTCGAGGTGTTCTGGACGGTGCCCGGGGGCCGGCCGGTGGGCACCCGCGCGCTCGACCTGGAAGGGGAGCTGGCCCGGCGCGGCATCCCGATGCCCCAGGAGATCGACGTCGCCCCGTCCACATGACGTGCAGCGGCTGCGGCTTCGAGGCGCCCGCCGACTTCGCGTTTTGCCCGAAGTGCGGCGCCCGGCTCGCCGCCGCCCCGGCGCCGCCGCCTCCGCCGCCCGCCCCGCCCACCGTCCCCGAGGGTGACCGCCGGCCGGTCACCGTGCTCTTCGCGGACCTGGCCGGGTTCACCGCGCTCAGCGAAGGACTCGATCCCGAGGACGTGCGCGCGATCCAGAGCGATCTCTTCCGCGAGATGTCCGCGTCGATCGACCGCTACGAGGGCTTCGTCGAGAAGTTCGTGGGCGACGCGGTCATGGCGGTGTTCGGCGCTCCGCGCGCGCACGAGGACGATCCCGAGCGCGGCCTGCGCGCCGCCCTCCTGATGCGCGAGCGGATGGACGTGCTCAACCAGCGGTGGGAGCGCCGGGTGGGCCGGCCGCTGGCGCTGCACATCGGGGTCAACACCGGGCCGGTGGTGGCGGGCCGGATCGGCGCGAGCGCGGACGCGGCCTACGCGGTGACCGGCGACACCGTCAACACCGCCTCGCGCCTGCAGAGCGCGGCGCCCGCGGGCGAGATCTTCATCAGCGCCACGACGTACCAGCTCACCCAGCACGCCTTCGCGTTCGCCCCGAGCGAGGAGATCCGGGTCAAGGGCAAGAGCGAGCCGGTCGCGGTCCATCGCCTGCTCGGCCCGCTCGCCGCGCCGCGCTCGGCCCGCGGCCTCGAGGGCCTCGGGCTGGCCGCGCCCCTCGTGGGCCGCGAGCGCGAGCTGCAGCGGATGGACGCGGCGTTCGAGGAGACGCGGGCGGGGCGCGCACAGGTACTGAGCCTCATCGGCGAGCCCGGGGCCGGGAAGACGCGGCTGCAACGGGAGTTCTTCGCGCGTCTCGAGGCGGACGGGCGCTTCGAGGGCATCACGATCCGGCGCGCGGCGTGCTCGGCGCTGGGCGAGCAGACCTACGGGACGGCGGCCGCGCTCCTGCGCGATGCCTACGGGGTGGAGCACGGCGCGTCCGTGGAGGTCGCCCGGAGCAAGCTCGCGGCCGGCCTGGAGACGCTCGGGGTCGGCGCGGAGGATCGCGCGGCGATGGTGGCGGCGCTCGCCCGGGTGCTCGGGCTCGAGCGCGACGACACGCGCGTGCGCCACCTGGAGCCCGAGCAGCTCAAGCGCCAGATCTTCATGGCGAGCCGCGCCCTGGTGGAGCGGCGGCTCGCCACCGGTCCGCTGGTGCTGGTCGTGGAGGACCTGCACTGGGCCGACGCGGCCTCCATCGAGCTGCTCGGCGCGGTCGCGGACGGACTCGCCGATCGCCCGCTGCTGCTCCTCTTGATGTATCGGCCGACGCTCGAGCCGGACTCGCTGGGCACGAGCCGGGCCCCGCACACCGCGATCGAGCTCATGCCCCTGTCGCGAGCGGGCAGCGAGGATCTCCTGGTCGCGTGGTTCGGGGACGCGACGCGGCACTTCCCGGAGCACCTGCGGAACCTGATCCTGGAGCGGGCCGGCGGCAACCCGCTGTACCTCGAGGAGGTGGTGCGCGCGCTGGTCGCGGCGGGCGTCCTGGTCCGCGACGGCCTGACGTGGCGCTGCGCCGCGGAGGCGGCGGACGCGCAGGTGCCGTCCACGCTGCACGGGCTCCTGCTCGCGCGCCTGGACCGGCTCGACCCCGCCGAGCGGCGGGTCATCCAGGAGGCGGCGGTGATCGGCCCCCGCTTCGAGGCGTCGCTGCTCCGGGCGGCCTCGGCCGAGCCCGCCGGGCTGGACGCGGCGCTCGACGCGCTCGTGCGCGCCGATCTGATCACGCCGGGACCGGATCACCGGTTCCGCCACGGGCTCCTGCAGGAGATCGTGTACCAGAACATCCTCGTGGCGCGGCGCACCGAGCTGCACACGCGCGTGGGCACGGTCCTCGAGGCCGAGAGCGGGGGCGCCCCGGAGAGTCTCGAGCGGCTGGAGACCCTCGGCCACCACTGGTCCCTCGGCGCCGACAAGCGGCGCGGCGCCCGCTACCTGATGGCGGCGGGCGACTGGGCGCGCGGCGTCTACGCCAACGCGGACGCGATCGGGCACTACCGGCGGGTCCTCGACGCGCTCGAGCACTGCGAGGACGTCGAGGCCGAGCGGCTGGTGGCGCGGGAGCGCATGGCCGATCTGCTCGGCCCGACCGGGCGGCGGGCGGCCGCGCTCGGCGAGTACGAGCTCGTCGAGGCCGGGTATCGTGCGGCCGCGGACGCGCCCGCGCAGGCGCGGATCCTCCGCAAGATGGGGGGCCTGCACTGGGACGCGGGCGCCCGGGCCCGGGCGCTCCAGTGCTTCGAGACCGGCCTCGCCCTGCTCGGGGCCGATCGCGAGCACATCGAGGGGGCGCACCTCTACCAGGAGATGGGCCGGCTGGCCTTCCGCAGCGGCGAGAGCCAGCGGGCGGTGGAGTGGGCGGAGCAGGCCCGGCTTCACGCCGAGCGTCTCGCCGCCGATCCCTCGCTCGGCGCGGCCGGGCGCGTGGAAGCGGCGACCGCCGCCGCGCAGAGCCACAACACGCTCGGCGTAGCCCTCGCCCGCCTGGGCCGGCTGGAGGAGGCGGTCGGGCACATCGAGCGCAGCGTGGCCCTCGCCCGGGAGAACGAGCTGCTGCAGGCGGCCTGTCGCGGGTTCGCCAACCTGAGCGTGCTGTACAGCACGCTCGATCCGGCGCGGGCGATCGAGACCTGCGCGGCGGGCCTCGAGATGGCCAAGAAGATCGGCGACCTCGGATTCCAGTCGCGCCTCTACGCGAATCTCGCGGTCGCCTACTGCGCGCTCACCAACCGCTGCGACGAGCAGGGCGTCGGCGCCGCTCACGCCGCCATCGATCTCGACCGGCGCCTCGGGCAGCTCGATCACCTGGCGGTGCCGCTCATCGTGCTCGGGCAGATCTACCAGTGTCACGGCGATCCGACCCGCGCGATCGCGCACTACCAGGAAGCGCTCGCGCTCGCCGAGGAGGCCGACGAGCCCCAGCTGCTGTTTCCCTGCTACGATGGCCTCGCCACCGTGCACCTGGACCTGGGCGACGAGGCCCGCGCGGAAGAGTTCCTGCTGAAAGCCCAGGCGGTCTGCGAGCGGGTCGGCCTCGAGCCCGACGCGCTCGTGGTGCTGCCGTTCCTGGATTGACGCGAACACGAGCCGAATAGACCCGAATAGAAAGGAACACTGCTCATGGCGTCCACGCCCCTTCGCTCCGGTGATCCCGCCCCCGCCTTCGCGCTGCCCGCGGTCAATCGAGAGGGCCAGGTCTCGCTCGACGACTACCGCGGGCGCAGTCCGGTCTTGGTCGGCCTGTTCCGCGGCCTGCACTGCCCCTTCTGCCGGCGCCAGGTCGTGCAGCTGGGCACTACCCAGGAGAAGCTCAAGGCGATGGGCGTGGAGACGGTCGCGGTGGTCAACACCCCGCTGGAGCGCGCGCGGCTCTTCTTCAAGTACCGCCCCGCGCGCGTGCTGATCACCGCCGACCCGGAGGCGGCGACCCACAAGGCGTTCGGGCTGCCCGAAGGCACGCCCGTCGCGGACGAATCGCAAGCCTCGTGGGCCCAGGGGACATTCACGATGGGCCAGCTCCAGGCGACCCTGGTCAATCCCACCGGAGAGCTGCCCGAGCCACAGGGCGTCTTCGTGGCGATGGACACCCTGAACAAGAAGGACGGGTTCGAGGTGACCGAGGTCGACCAGCAGATCGCGGCCGTGCATGGCTTTCAGCTCGGCGGGCACTTCCTGATCGACCGGGACGGGATCATCCGGTGGCTGCAGATCGAGGCTCTCGAGCGGATGGCCGACCTCGTCAAGTTCCCGAGTGACGAGGAGATCGTGGCCGCCGCGGCCCGCGCGCTCTAGATCATGGACATCGCCATTCCGCTCTTCGAGGGCATCACCGCGCTGGACGCCATCGGCCCCTACGAGGTCCTCTCGCGCCTGCCGGGCGCCCGGGTGCGCTTCGTCGCGGTGACGCCCGGGCCGTATCGCACGGACAATCGCCAGCTCACCCTGATCGCCGACGAGCCGCTCTCCGCGGTGCCGCACCCGGAGGTGCTCATGGTGCCGGGCGG
>DATFGS010000282.1:0-11073 GCA_035249225.1 Candidatus Methylomirabilota bacterium
CTACGCGATGAAGGCGGGCACCCTCCCGGATCTGATCAAGCGCTGGGAGTCCAAGATCGAGGAGCGCGTCAAGATGTCGCCGGTCGCGCTCGCCGGGGCCGTCGAGCACGGCGAGGCCAACCGCTTCATCCACATCTGGGCCTACAAGAGCCTCGACGAGCGGACCGCGATCCGGAACAAGGCGCGCGAGGCGGGCATCTGGCCGCCCCCGGGCGGCGGCGACACCCTGCTCACGATGGCCAACAAGATCATGCTCCCGGCCGCCTTCTCGCCGGTGCAGTAGCCGACGAGATCAGGGAAGCGAGTCGAGGAAGTCGAGCAGCACGCGGTTGAAGGCCTCCGGCTGGTCGAGGTTCGAGGCGTGTCCGGCGTTCCGGATCACCTCGAGCCTCGCCCCAGGGATCTTCTTCGCCATGTACTCGCAGGGGGCCAGGAAGGGCTGGTCCCGGTCGCCGACGATGATCAGGGTCGGCACCCGGATGCCCGCGAGCCCGTCGATCACCTTGGAGCCCTCCTGCGCGAGCATGCCGCGTGCGGCGTGGGCCAGGCCCTGCGCCGAGCGGTGGAGGCTCGCCGATTCCCGGACCTCGCGGCTCTGGCCGAGGGCGGCGAGGCCGCGCGTCTCGAGCGACACCGCGCGCTCCCGGGCCCGCGCGTTCCACGCCTCGCGCGCGTCCGCGTTGCGATAGCCGGGGCCCGAGTCGCAGATGACGAGCGCGCGGGTCATCTCCGGATGCTCGAGCGCGAAGCCGAGCGAGGCGTACCCGCCGAGGGAGAGCCCGCCGATCACCGCGCGCTCCACCCCCAGGCGGCCGAGCAGGGCCTTCATGTCCGCGATGGTGAGCGCGGCCGAGTACTGCGCGGGATCCGCCGGGCTGTCGGTCGCGCCGTGCCCGCGCATGCTCCAGCTGATGACCCGGTAGCGATCACCGAGGGCGCGATGCTGATCGTCCCACATGCGGCGGGTGGCGGAGTAGCCGTGGCTCAGGAGCACCACGGGGCCGGCCCCGCTCGCCTCGTAGTCGATCTCGATGCCGTTCAGACTCGCTCGCGCCATCGGGAGTCGCTCCTTTCGAGCCGGAATGCGACCGAGTATGACAGAATCGCGCCATGCACACCATCCGGCGGCGCGGCGCGCGGTGGGCGATCGGAGCGATCATCATGGCCATGATCGGCGTGCCCGGCGGAACGAGAGCGCAGGAGCTGACCGAGCTGTCGGCCACCGAGGCGGCCGCCCGCATCCGGGCGGGGACGCTCCGGAGCGAGGACCTCGTGCGGGCCCTCGTGGATGTGGCCGAGCGGCGGCGCGATCTCAACGCCTTCACCACCTTCGAGCCCGGGCACGCGCTCGCGGCCGCGCGCCGGGCCGACGGGCTGGCCGCCCGCAAGAGCTTCGCGGGACCGCTCCACGGGGTGCCCATCGTGGTGAAGGACAACATCCATGTGGCCGGGGTGGCGAACTCGGCGGGGACGCCCGGGCTCAAGGCGTTCGTGCCCGCGCGCAACGCGCCGGTCGCCGAGACGCTGATCCGCGCGGGCGCGATCGTGCTCGGCAAGACCAACATGCACGAGCTCGCCTTCGGCGTCACCAGCAACAACGCGGCGTTCGGCCCCGCCCGCAACGCCTACGATCCCTCGCGCATCGCGGGGGGCTCCTCGGGCGGCACCGGCAACGCCATCGCCGCGCGGATGGCCCCGGCCGGGCTCGGCTCCGACACCGGAGGCTCGGTGCGCATCCCGGCCGCGCTCAACGGCATCAGCGGCCTGCGGCCGACGCTCGGGCGCTACTCGCAGGAGGGCATCACGCCGATCGCCCACACGCGCGACACCGCGGGGCCGATGGCGCGCGAGGTCGCCGACCTGGTGCTGCTCGACACCATCATCACCGGCGCCCGCGACAAGGTGGCGCCGGCCCCGCTGAGCGGGCTGCGGGTGGGCGTCCCCCGCGCGGTGTTCTGGAAGAACCTCGACGCGGAGACCGAGCGGCTCGCCACCGCCGCGCTGGATCGGCTGCGGGGCGCCGGCGCGGTCGTGGTGGACGTGGACCTGCCCGGGCTCGCCGAGCTCAACGGCAAGGTCAGCTTTCCGGTCGCCCTCTACGAGGCGAACGTGGACCTGACCCGCTACCTCAAGCGGTACCGGATCGCGCTCGACCTCAAAGGCCTGGCCGAGCGCATCGCGAGCCCGGACGTGAAGGGCCTCTTCGCGAGCGCGATCGTGCCCGGCGCGAAGGACGCGATCCCGGAGAAGGTCTACCGCGACGCGATCGCCGCGCGGCCGACGCTGCGGCGCCTGTACGCCGAGACCTTCCGGGCCCACGGCCTCGCCGCGCTCGTGTTCCCCACCACCCCGCTGCCCGCCGCGCCGGTGGGCGACGACCAGACCACGAAGCTGAACGGGGCGGACGTGCCGACCTTTCCCACGTTCATCCAGAATACCGATCCGGGCAGCAACGCGGGCATCCCCGGCCTCACCGTGCCGATCGGGCGCACCGCGGGCGGGCTGCCGGTGGGACTCGAGCTGGACGGGCCCGCGGGCAGCGACCGGCGTCTGCTCGGCATCGGGCTCGCGCTCGAGGCGCTGTTCGGCCGCCTGCCCGCGCCGTGAGGAGCCTGCCATGCGACTGCTGAGCCCCGAGGAGATGACCCGGCTCCTGCCCGCCGAGACACACGCGTTCCGCGGGCCGGTGCCCACCCAGATCGTGTCGAGCGAGGAGTACTTCCCGACGCCCCAGACCGTGGCGCAGCGCGAAGTCGAGGCGCGGATCCGCGCCCTCGGCGACGAGCTGGGCGCGCGCCACGGCGTGAGCCGCCGCGCGTTCTTCCGCACCGCGGCGGGCATGGCGGCGGCCTACGTGGCGATGAACGAGGTGTACGGGCCGCTCTTCGCGGCCACCCGCGCGGAGGCGGCCGACAAGGAGATGGCCGCGGATCGCGCCCGGGCGCTCGCCGGGCAGTTCATCATGGACACCCACACCCACTTCCTGAAGGACGACACGCGCCTCACCGGCTTCGTGCGCATGCGGGAGGCGGTGGGGCGGGCGGGCTGGAACCCGGGGCTGGCGGGCCGGCCGCAGACCATCGAGGACCTGAAGTTCGACAACTACTTCAAGGAGATCTTCCTCGACAGCGACACCAAGGTGGCGCTCATCAGCAGCGCGCCTTCCGACGTGCCGGGCGACTGGTTCCTCACCAACGAGATGATGGCGCAGGCCCGCGCCACCGTGAACGCGCGGCTCGGCGGCCGGCGGCTGCTCACCCACGCGATCTTCACGCCCGGACAGCCCGGCTGGATGGAAGCGCTCGACCACGCCCTCACCCAGCTCAGACCCGATTCGATGAAGGGCTACACGATCGGCGACAACACCAACAAGGACCAGAGCCGGCATCCGTGGCGGCTCGACGACGAGAAGCTGCTCTACCCGGCCTACGAGCGGATGGCGAAGGCGGGCGTGGTCAACGTCTGCATCCACAAGGGCCTCTTCGCGCCCGCGCTCGACCAGCGATTCCCCGGCCTGCGCGCGTACTGCGACGTGCGCGACGTGGGGAAGGCGGCGAAGGACTGGCCGCAGCTCAACTTCATCATCTACCACGGCGCGTACCGGTTCGCGGGCGGCGGCGATCCCGCCGACGCGCTGGCCCAGTTCGACCAGACCGGCCGCGTGGAGTGGGTGACCGACCTCGCCGAGATCCCCGGCCGGTACGGGGTGACCAACGTCTACGCCGATCTCGGCCAGCTCTTCGCGCTGACCACGGTGGCCCAGCCGCGGCTCACCGCCGCGCTCATGGGCACGCTCGTGCGCGGCATGGGGAGCGACCACGTCATCTGGGGGACCGACGCGGTGTGGACCGGCGCTCCGCAGTGGCAGATCGAAGGGCTGCGCCGGCTCGAGATCCCGGAGGAGATGCAGAAGAAGCACGGCTTCGCGCCGCTCGGTGCGGCCGACGGCGCGGTGAAGACCGCGATCTTCGGGGAGAACGTCGCACGGCTCTACCGCTACGACCGGCGCGCGGAGCTGGCGGGGCCGAGCCGTCTCGCCGAGCTCAAGGACGAGTACGAGCGCCGGGGAATCGGCCGCAGCAACCGCCGCTACGGCTACGTCGTGCGCGGCTCCGCCGCGTAAAACGCCGTCGCGCGGACGGCGGTCAGGCCGCGGACGTCGAGCGGCCGGCTCAGCGGCTTGGCGCGGGGCCCACCCAGACCCACGTGTACGGGTAGTCCACCCCGTTGCCGTGGCGCGCCCACCGCCCCGTCGGCAGCGTGATCTCGGGCGCGGGCTCGACTCGCGGGGTCGGCACGTAGACCAGGCTCGGCGGCGACGGGACGACCACGTACACCGTGGGCGGCGGAATCATGACCACCGGCGGCGCGGGCGGGAAGTACCCGCCGCCCAGGCAGCACCCGATGAATGGATGCGGCCGGGGATTCGGCCGGGCCGGCCGGTGATGCGGTCGGGACATCGAGCCCGGCTCGCCACCCGTGCGGTCGTCGGCCCATGCGCCGGCGGATCCCAGCAAGAGCAGGGCGAGCGTGATCGGGGCGAGCCGGCTGCGACGGTGCATGCTCGCAGTCTACTCCTCCTCCCGCTTGACAACGAGCGCGCGCGGCGGTTTGCTGGAACCCGACGGACGGTGAGGCGCCGCCGGCCGTCGTGCCGTCAACCCACAGGGAGATCAGGATATGGAGAACACGCCACCCGACTCGCACGGCGCGTCATCGGGCGTGGTTCCGGCCTGATGGCGCGCGACCTGAGCTAGGGCACGACCAGATCCCGGCCCTTGGCCGGGACATGCCGCAGGCATGAGCCTGCGCGCGAGAACACCGTAGGCCCGGGCGGCGGTTCACCGGTTCCGCCGCCCGGGCCGTTTCTCGCAGAGCGCAGACGGAGGACGATGCGCCATGGCGCAGTGGGATCAGATCACCGTCGAGGGGTCTCCCATGCGCCTCTACGTCGGCATGCCGAGCCTCGGCCGGGCCTTCCCCGCGGTGATCGTCGCCCACCACGGCCCCGGCGTGGACAAGTTCATCGAGGACCGGGTGGAGCGCCTGGCGGAACAGGGCTACCTCGCCATCGCCCCCGACCTGTACCATCGTCAGACCGAGGAAGGCGATGTGCTCACCCGGATCGGACGTCTCCGTGATCCCGAGGTGATCACCGACGTCAACGCCGCGGTCAACTACGCGCGCCGGCTGAAGGACACGCAGCTCGGCGACGTCGGCATCATCGGCTTCTGCATGGGGGGGCGCGTCGCCTACCTGATGGCGGCCTCCAAGCCGGTGTTCAAGGCGGCGGGGGTCTTCTACGGGGGCAACATCATGAAGGCGTGGGGGAACGGTCCGACGCCGTTCGACCTGACGCCCTATATCCACTGTCCGATCGCGGGCTTCTTCGGCGCGGAGGACGCCAACCCGTCACCGGAGGACGTGGACCGGATCTCCGCCCAGCTCGACCGGTACCGCAAGGCCCACGAGTTCCATCGCTACGCCGCCGCGGGCCACGCCTTCCTCAACTTCACCAACCCCGCCACCTACCGGGAAGGGCCCGCCCGCGACGCCTGGGACAAGCTCATCTCGTTCCTGCAGCGCACGCTGCAGACGAGCCGCCAGCCTCGCCAGCGTCTGAGCTGAGCCGCGGTCAGGCCGCCGTGGTGGAGAGCTTCGTCGTGGGGGTATCGCCCCGCGGGAGCGGCGTGAGCGGGTAGCCCTGGAGCACGTCGTAGAAGACCTGGCACCAGGGGCAGTCCACGCCGCCGTCCATCGCCGCGCAGGTGCAACGGCCTTCGAACTGGGTGGCGATCTTCGCCGCGTTCTCGCGAACGTTCATGATCGGCCTCCGTTGATATAGACCGTAGCTCCGGCTCGCGACAGCGTCATGGCAGCCGAGCGAAGAAATCATGGCTTTCATCGGTAGCAATCGGGATGCCACGCGCAGGGTTCCGCCAAGGTGGCCAGAAATCAGCGGGCGACGAGCGCGCCCGCCGGGTGGTCGGGCGTTTCTACCGGGTCGAAGCGGGACGGAACGCCGCGTGCTCGGCGGTCCAGCGCTTCAGCAGCTCGGGATCGGGCGCCTGGGCGATCCCCGGCACCCGCGAGGTGGCGACCTCGCCCCGGCCGCTCAGCACGATCTCGGGCTTGCCGAGATCGTTCGTGTAGAAGTACGAGGAGGGGAAGATGTCACCCGCGTAGGT
Organism: Candidatus Methylomirabilota bacterium; assembly: GCA_035249225.1. Classification (GTDB taxonomy): domain Bacteria; phylum Methylomirabilota; class Methylomirabilia; order Rokubacteriales; family CSP1-6; genus CAMLFJ01. Next base: position 6,189 of record DATFGS010000282.1, read on the forward strand.
GAAGTTGGGCAGGGTGGCCAGCTCCGCGCAGATGGCCCCGCCGATCGCGCTCTCCAGCATGCCGCCGACCCAGCAGGGGATGCCGTGCCGGGCGCACAGGGCGGCGATCGCCCGGGATTCGGTGAGCCCGCCCACCCGGGCCATCTTGATGTTCACGACCCGGCAGCTCTGGAGGCGAATGGCCGCCTGGATGTGGGCCAGGCTATGGGCGCTCTCGTCGAGGCAGACCGGCGTCTCGATCCGCTGCTGGAGATCCGCGTGGTTGACCAGGCTCATGCCGTCGTCGGCCAGCGGCTGCTCGATCATGGCGAGCCGGAACCGGTCGAGCTTCCGGAAGAGCTCGGTGTCCGCGGGGGTGTAGGCCGCGTTGCAGTCGATGTGGAAGGTGAAGTCGGGGAAGGTGGACCGCACCGCCTCCACCATGAAGAGGTCCCATCCCGGCCGGAACTTTAGCTTGACCCGCGGGAAGCCCGCGTCGATCGCGCCCTGGATCTTCGCCATCAGGATGTCGAGCGAGTCCTGGATGCCGAAGTCGGCGCCCACCGCCACGCGATCGGCGGTCCCGCCGAGGGCGCGATGCAGCGGCAGGCCGCGCCGCTTGGCGTCCAGCACCCACCAGGCGATGTCGAGCGCAGCCCGCGCGAACTGGTTGCCCTTGATGAAGGCGAGCCGGTCCAGCAGGTCCTGGGCGGTCTCGATGTCCTGGCCGATGATGCGCGGCACCATGTGCTCGCGCAGGGTGTGGAAGACGGCGGGGGTGTGCTCGGCGGAGTAGGACGGGATGAACGGTGGGCAGCTCTCGCCCCAGGCCTCGTGGCCGCCGCCTTCCATCCGCACCAGGATGGTGTCGGTGACGGACTGGTCGGCGTAGGACGTCTTCCACACGAAGGCCAGCGGCAGCTTCATCCAGTAGACGTCGATCGCGTCGATCTTCAAGGCGGGGCCCCCTGACCTACTTGACCTTGCCGGCCGGTCCTAGCATGCTGCGTGCCGCAAGGCTTGATCTCCGCTGTCTCTTGTACCTGGCTTCGATGGCGGCCGTCAACCGGCACGAGGTGCGAATGCGACTCCCAGGGATCGCGGCTCTGATCGGGCTACTCCTCTTCCTGTCGGCCCCACCTCCCGGAGAGACTCAAGGCGGGAAGCCCCTGCCTCGTATCGGCGTGCTGTCACCGTTCATCGGACCCGACAACGCGTTCTTCGAGACCCTGCGGCAGCGTCTGCAGCAGCTTGGCTACGTCGAAGGGCGGAACGTCTCCTTCGTTTATCGGGCGGCGGAGGACTTCGATCAGCTCCAGCGGATCGCCGCCGAGATGGTGAGCCTGCACGTCGCGGTGATCGTGACCGCGGGACCCCAGGGGGTTCGGGCCGCGCGGAATGCCACGCTCAGCGTCCCCATCGTGATGGGCAACGTGGGGGACGCGGTGGATCAGGGGCTCGTCTCCAGCTTCGCGAAGCCCGGAGGTAACATCACCGGCCTGTCGTCGCTGAATACCGAGCTCAGCGCCAAGCGGCTGGAGATCCTCAAACAGGCATTCCCGACGATCTCGCGGGTCGCCCTCCTCAGGGAGGCGGTCGGGGACGCCACCCCGCTCGAGGCGGTCCAGCGGCGAGCCCGGTCCCTCGGAATCACCTTGCACGTGTTCCAGATTCGCGAGGCCGACGAGCTGCCGAGCGCATTCGTCGCGATGACCGACGCGCGCGTCGGCGCGGTCGAGATCCTGCCCGGCTCGATCTTCGTGAGTCAGCTCCGGCGGCTCGTCGAGCTGTCCGCGACGGCCCGGCTACCTACGATTTTTGCCGACGATCGATTCGTGCGGGCCGGGGGATTGATGAGCTACGGGCCCGACGTGCTCGAGCTCTACGGCCGAGCCGCGGAATACGTGGATCGGATCCTCAAGGGCGCGAGACCGGCCGACCTCCCGGTCGAGCAGCCCACGAATTTCACCCTGGCGATCCACCTGGGGACGGCGGCACGGCTCGGAGTGACGATTCCCCAGGAGCTGCTCCTGCGGGCCGAGGTGCTGGTTCGCTGACGGGGCCCGAGACGTCAGGGCCGCTTGACGAAGATGATCTCCGGCACGTTCTCGGGGCTGATGTTCGCCTGCAGGATGGCGCCGGGCGTCTCCCCGACGTTCTCCCAGGTGTGGACGAACGTGTTCGGCTCGAACTGCACGGCCCCACGTGCTCTCGGCTCGCGCCGGTCCTCCATGTGGAGCGTCCAGGTGCCGGCCAGCACATAGTAGAGAGCGGCGCCGGACCGATGATGCATCGGCGGCGCCGGGATCTTCGGATTCACCGTCACGCGCGACAGGGTGAACTCGTAGGATCCCGGCTTCAGACCGGGGACCGAAGTCGAAGCGGTATGCAGCTCCGCAGCTACCGCCGGCCGCGAGTAGAAGGTCCCGCTCCGGTCGGAGTCGGTCACGAGCAGGTAGTGAAGGAGGGTTCCGGGGGCATTCGCGCCGGCGCTGAAGGTCACGCGCCCGCCGCCGGCCACGAACATGCCCTCACCATCCTGAAGGGTCCTCCGCTCGCTTTCCACCGCGACCGTGAGGCTCCCGGACGTGGGATAGACCATGCCCCGGGGTCCCGTGTACGTGACCGACTGGCCGGCGGGGATCGTGATCCGGAGGAGCCTGAAGTGCAGAGGGGTCTCGGCCACGACCGGGATCTTGCTGCTGGCGAGCACCAGTCGAATGGGTCTGTCCTGCGCGGCGGCGGGCGCCGCGGCCACGAGGGCGAGGCCGAGCAAAGCGGACGCCAAGCGAACGGTCATGGGTTCCCCCTTGTCGTGAGATCGTGCCGATCCAACGCAGGAGACGGCTCGATGGTTCCCGGCGTGCGAACTCTCAGCTCGGCCGCGCCCGCGCCACGATGAAGAGGCGCCGGAATGGAAACAGGGTGCGCCCGTCCGACCGCGGCGGGTAGGCGCGGGCCACCAGCTCCGCGTAGCGCGCCTCGAAGCGGCTCCGCTCCGGCTCCTCCAGCGCGTCGAGGAGCGGCTTGAGCCAGGTCCCCTTGGTCCACTCCTTGACCGGGTTGGCGCCCTCCAGGATCTGGAGGTACTCCGTCTCCCAGATGTCGAGGCCCCCCGCGCGCGGGGCGAGGACGTCGTAGTAGAAATCGGGATCGGCCACCGGCGCGGGCCGGAGCAGGGGCTCGAGCCGCGCGCGCCATGGCCCGCCGCGCGCGGCTTCCGAGATCAGCGTGTGCGACGGCGCCCCGAAGTTGCGCGGCATCTGGACGGCCAGCACGCCCGCGGGCGCGAGGGTCGCGAGCAGCGCCGGGAATAGCCGCTCGTGCCCGGTGAGCCAGTGGAGCGCCGCGTTCGAGTAGACGAGATCGGCCGGCTCCGGCGGCGTCCAGGTCGCCAGATCCGCTTGCTGCCAGGTGATGGCCGGGGCGGTGGCCGCGGCCTTGGCCAGCATGGCCGGCGAATCGTCCACCCCGGTGACGCGCGCCTCCGGCCAGCGCTCCTTGATGAGGCGCGTGACGTTGCCCGCCCCGGCGCCGAGGTCGTAGATCTCGCCCGGATCGTCGAGCGCGACGCGATTCAGGAGATCGATCGCCGGCCGCAGCCGATGATCGGCGAACTTCAGGTACTGCGCGGGATCCCAGGCCACGCGACATGATAGCACCGGGCCCGCCGCCCTCCGCCTCGCGCCTAGCGTGGGGTGCCGGGCGTGTCGAGGAGGAATCTCGCCTCCGCGAAGGCTTCCATCGCTTCCAGCGGGAGCCCCTGACGCGCCGAGAGCTCGCCGAGCAGGAAGTGAAGCGTCGGCTCGTCGGGTCGCCGGGCGAGCGCGTCGGACACGCGGAGCCGCGCATCGTGAAGGAGCCCGTGCCGCGCCAGGAACCCGGCTTGCAGGATGGCCGCGGTGGCGGCGGATGGGCCCTCGGGGAGCGCCGCGTCCATCTCCTGCAGGTCGTGCTGGATCGTCCGGGCGTAGGTCGGGTCGACGACCTCGAACCACACTTCCTGGGGTGAATGCCAGGCTGGGAGGAGCTGGAACCGGTACCGGACACCGGGCACCAGCCGGGGCGCGTCCTTCGGGTACTCGAACCGGGTTCCCGCCAGATCGGCGCGCTCGAGCACCACCTCGTCGCTGCGCGCGATGATGCGAACCGTGTAGCGCGACGATGAGCTGCCGCGCCACTCGAAGACCAGGGAATCGGGAAGGACGAGGCCGTTACGGGGCGTGAGGATCACCGGAGGCCTCACGCCGGCGCGGCTGCCGAGGTTGCCGTGCAGCGCGTCCTTCGACGTCGTCGAGAGAAAGTCGAAGCTCGCCTCGAGGATCATCAGTCCCTTGTGGAGGCGGCCCCGCGCGGGCGGCGGGGCCGTGACCACGAACGGGGAGGTGGACTCGTCCACCCTGACTGTCCCGCGCCCGCCGCTCAGGACGACGACGACCCACGCGTCCCGCGTGGTCGCCACGACGTCGCCGGCCCCGAGCCTCAGCAGGGGAGTCGCTTGGCGGTAGCGTTCCCCTCCCGCCGAGCCGACCTCGACGCGTCCCTGGCCCATGTGGATCTCGGTGATCATCCCGCCGACCTCCGGCTCCGCGGCGGCGGCGACGCTCGGAGACCAGGCGATGGCCGGGAAGGCCAGGACCAGACACCAGCGGATCAGCGGCCGTCCTCTCGCGCCCATGGCGGGTACCTCCCAGGAGCCGCGCGTCCTCGGACGAGCTCCCGACCGCCCCGTCGCAAGGCGTGTGCCACGGGCGGATGCATCGCGCTGACGGGGGGTTCCGCGCCGGTGCCCCTCGCGGATCTGGCGTTCTGCCCGCTTCGGCGCTTGTGTCGTGCCCGAACAAGCGCCGCCGGTGGCCGGCGCCGGGCGCGTGGGGCCAGCCGGTCAGCGCGCAGGCGCGGGAGG
>DATFGS010000283.1:0-6851 GCA_035249225.1 Candidatus Methylomirabilota bacterium
CCGAGCCGCTGCGCGATCCTGCTCGCCGATCCGGACAGCCGCCACTATCGGGTCGCCGCGTACCGCGCCCTCGCGCCGCACGTGGTCGAGTCGCTCGTCCTCAGCGCGGACGGCGGCCTGCCGCGCTGGCTCGCCACCGAGGGCCGGCTCATCCAGCTCGAAGAGGCCCAGAGCCGCATCACCGACGCCGCGACCCGCGAGGTCGCGCGCGAGCTGGCCGTCTTGCAGTCGGTGGTGGCCATCCCGCTCAGCTCGCACGGGGAGCTGGTCGGCATCCTCACCCTGGGGCAGCGGATCACCGGGGGCGGCTACCGGCGCGACGAGACCGAGACCCTCTTCAACCTCGGGACCCACCTGGCCACCGCGATCCGCGACATCCGCATGCACCACCTGCTCCAGTACGAGAAGGAATTCAACGAGCGGATCCTCGCGCGCATGTCGAGCGGCGTGATCACCATCGACCCCGACCAGAAGGTCGTGGCGATCAACGGGCGCGCGGCGGAGATCCTCGGCATGCCCGCGCGCGACGTGCTGAACCGGGACCTGCGCGTGCTGCCCTCTCCGCTGGGCGACATGCTCTTCGAGTCGCTGTCCAAGGGGCGTTCGGTCACGCGGGTCGAGGTCCATCTCGCCCTCCGAAACCTGCCGCTCGAGATCTCGACCTATCCGGTGATGGGCGACCGAACCGAGCCCATGGGCGCGGTGCTCATGTTCGAGGACCTGACCGCGCAGCGCCAGCTCGCCCAGGAGCGGCGCGGCGCCGAGCAGCTCCAGCTCCTCACCCAGGTGGTGGCCCGGATCGCGGACGAGATCAAGAACCCGCTCGTGTCCATCAACGCGTTCATGGAGCTGATCGGCGAACGCTACGACGACGCGACCTTCCGCAACCAGTTCTCTTCGGTGGTGGGTCGCGACGTCCGGCGCCTCGTGCAGATCTTCGACAAGCTCGCCGCGCTGGTGAACGACGGCGACTACAAGCGCGAGACGCTGGACCTGCGTCAACTGGCGGAGGAGTGCCTGGCCGAGCTGGGCGCGCAGACTTTGCCCGACGGCGAAGGACCGGCCCGGCTCCTCACCTTCACCGACGAATCCACCCAGAAACACGTCACCGCGACCCTCTCCCACGAGGGCTCGTCCTTCCTGGTGCGCGGGGATCACGCGATGTTCAAGAAGGCCATGTCCTACCTGGTCTGGTACCTCCTGCGCAAGACGCCCGCGCCCGAGGCCAAGATCTCGGTGTCCGTCTCCCACCTGGCGAGCGAGGAGCGCGTGCGGCTGACGGTGGCCTCCCGCACCACCGAGGTCCGGGTCGAGGAGCTACAGGCGATCTTCGATCCGATCCAGGTCGTCCAGGAGAATCTCATCGACGTGGGCCCGAGTGTCAGCCAGCGGATCGTCGAGAGCCAGGGCGGGCGGCTCGAAGCCAAACAGGGCCGGGGCGAGGTCAGCTTCACCGCCTCGCTGCCGGCAGCGGGGCAGCCATGAACGAGCGGCCGAAGGTGCTGGTGGTAGACGACGAGATGGGCCCACGCGAATCGCTGCGCATGATCCTGAAACCGCGCTACGAGATCGCAACCGCGGACAGCGGCGAGGCCGCGCTCAAGACCCTCACCACGTTCCGCCCCGATCTCATCTTCATGGACATCAAGATGCCGCAGATGGACGGCATCGAGCTGCTGCGCCGGATCAAGGGCGCGGATCCCAGCATCGAGGTCGTGATGATCACGGCCTACGCCTCGCTGGAGACCGTGAAGAACGCGCTGACCCACGGCGCCTTCGAGTACCTGATCAAGCCGTTCAGCCGGCAGGACCTGGAGGAGACCGCGCGCCGGGCCCTCGCGCGCCGGCAGACCGAGATGGGCACCCGCAACCAGCTCACCGCGCTCGTCAACGAGATGCGCGCGCAGGCCGCCAAGGCCCGCAGCCGGGAGCTGGAGACGCGGGGCGAGCCGGGGGGCGACCAGTCCCTGCGGGTCACCCAGCTGTCGATCCTGCGCGAGATCTCGCGCAGTCTGCTCGGCCAGCTCGACTTCCGCCAGCTCACCGCCGCGATCACCTCGCAGCTCAAGGACGCGCTGGGCTACGAGGAGGCGACGGTGCGCCTGGGAGCGACGCCGCCCGAGGGCCCGTCCGGGGAGACGCGCGTGGTCTGCCCGATCCGCGAGGACGGCAACGTCCTCGGCTATCTCACGGTGGCCAACCGGGCGGGCACGCGCCCGATCGACCCCCGCGAGCGCGAGCTGCTCGAGATGCTGTCGGACTACCTGGCCGTCGCCATCCACAACTCGCGCCTGTACGGCGAGGTGGCCGAGACCAAGCAATACCTGGAGCAGCTCATCTCCTCTGCGGGCGACGCGATCGTCCCGGTGGACGGCGAGGGCAACATCCGCGGCTGGAATCCTGCCGCCGAGCGGATCTTCGGCCAGGCCGCCGAGCAGGTGGTGGGGCAGCCCTTCGCCGGCCTCGTCCCCGCCGAGCCGTACCGGATCGCGCGGGCCGCGCTCTCGGGCGAGAACCCGGTGCGGGTCTTCGACGGCACCACCAAGCGGGCGGACGGGCGGCTGTTGAACCTGGCCGTCACCCTCTCGCATCTGCCCGGGCGCGAGGGCGCCCCCGCGGGCTTGCTCGCCATCGTGCGCGACATGACCACCCAGCGCGAGATCGAGGCGCAGATGCACCAGTCCGAGCGGCTCACCGCGCTCGGCCAGATGGCGGGCGGCATCGCGCACGACTTCAACAACCTGCTCCAGGCCATCCTGGGCTACGCGCAGCTCATGGCCCGGAGCCCGGGCAACGCCGACGTGGTCCGCCGCGGGCTCGACGTCATCGAGAAGGCGGCCAACGGCGGCGCCGAAACCGTGCGCCGCATCCAGAAGTTCGCGCGGCTCCGGCCCGACGAGCCCTTCGTGACCATGGACCTCAACCAGGTCGTCCGCGACTCGCTGGCCATCACGCGGCCGCGCTGGGAGGAGAAGAAGGTCAAGGGCGGCGTGCCGCTGCAGCTCGAGCTCGAGCTGGGTCCGGTCCCGGTGGTCATGGGCCGGCCCGCCGAGCTGAACGAGGTCATCACCAACCTCGTGCTGAACGCGATCGACGCCATGCCCAGGGGCGGGACCCTGCGCATCCGCACGCGCCTGGGGGATCATCGCCACGCGCTCATCACGGTGGCCGACACCGGCATGGGCATGTCGGAGGAGGTGCGCAAGAAGGTGTTCGATCCCTTCTTCACCACCAAGGGCGAGGAGGGCACCGGCCTCGGCCTCTCGGTCTCCCACTCCATCGTCGAGCGGCACGGCGGTGACCTGAAGGTGGACAGCCGCCCCGGCGAGGGCACCACCTTCACCATCACCCTGCCGATCGGCATGAACCCGAGCGGCGAGGCCACCCAGGGCGGTGACCCGGGCATCGAGCGCAAGGGCCGCATCCTGCTCGTGGACAACGACCCGCAGGTGCTCTCGATCCTGGGCGAGATGCTCAAGGACGCGGGCCACCACGTGCTGCCCGTCCCGAGCGGCCCCGAGGCCCTCCGCGTCTTCGTGCCCACCGGCTTCGACCTCGTGATCACCAACGTGGGCATGCCGGAGATGAGCGGCTGGGACGTGGCCGAGCAGCTCCGCGCCCGCGACCCGAACGTCCCGGTCATCTTCATCACCGGCTGGGGCCTGCAGGAGGAAGATCAGGCGCGCTGCCGTCGCCTCGGCATCTCCGCGCTGCTCTTCAAGCCGGTCCCGCCGCCCGAGCTGCACCGCAAGGTGCAGGTCGCGCTGGCCTCCACCCGCGCGCGGTAGCCGCGCGCCGCGCGGCGGACCTCGGGCCTCTCCCGCCCGAGAGCGAAGCGGGGTATCGTGGGGCCATGTCGCGCCTTCGCGCCAGCAAGCGGGCCCGGCTCCCGGCCAGCGCCTTCGCCTACATCGACTCGCGCGGCCGGAGGCGGCTGCCGATCCACGACGAGGCGCACGTCCGGAACGCCCTCGCCCGGTTCAGCCAGGTCGGCTTCGAGGACGATGCCGCCCGGGAGCGCACGCGCACCCGGCTCCTGAACGCCGCCAAGAAGTACCGCATCGTGCCGGTCGGCTTCATCACCGGCCAGCTGCAGTCGGAGCGGAGCAACGCGACCGCCGGACGCCTGGTGATCGAGCTAGGCCGGACCGGGGCGCCCGGCGAGCTCGAGCAGCGCCTGCGCAGCGTCCTCCGGGATCCGACCCTCGCCGTCCTGCACTGGTCCGAGGCGTCCGGCACCTACCTGGACGGCGCCGGCAAGCCCGTCCCGCTGCCCGCCGAGGGAGACGGCCGCGGCGTGACCTTCCTCGAGCGCCAGGGCCGGCCGATGACGGCGCTCGTGCACGACCCGACGGTGCTCGACGACCCCGGCCTCGGCGAGACCGTGCGGGCGGCCGTGCGCTTCGTCGTCGAGAAGGAGCTCCTGCACGGCCAGATCCAGGCCACGTCGACCGATGCGGCCGCGCTCCCCACCGGCTTCGTCACCCTGCTGATGACCGACATCGAGTCGTCCACCGGCCTGCTGCGCCGGCTGGGCGACCGCTACGGCGCCCTGCTGAACGACGTCCGCGGCATGCTCCGCGCCGCGGTGCTGCAGGCGAGCGGGCGCGAGATCGACGCCCGCGCCGACGAGTACTTCGCGGTCTTCGTGCAGGGGACGGCCGCCATCGAGGCGGCGGTGGCCATCCAGCGGGCGCTGGGCACGCGCGCCTGGCCCGACGGCCTCGACGTCCGCGTCCGGGTGGGGATTCACAGCGGCCGCCCGACCCTCACCGACGTCGGCTACATCGGGCTGGCCGTCCATACCACCGCCCGGGTCTGCGCCGCGGCCCACGGAGGGCAGATCGTGGTGTCCGCCAACGCCCGGGCCGCGGTCCGGACCTCGCTGCCGGCCGGCATCCGCTTCCGCGGGCTCGGCCGGCATCGCCTGCCCGGCCTTCCCGAGATCGAGACGCTCTACCAGGTCCGGGCCAAGGGCCTTCGCGCCGCGTTCCCGAAGCCGCGGATCGGGAAAACAGCACGGCCGCCCGGAGCTCCCGGACGGCCGTCGAAGGCCTCGAAGCGCGCGCGGCGACCGGCTTAGACGCGCTCGATGATGGTCGCGATCCCCTGCCCGAAACCGATGCACATCGTTTGGAGCCCGTAGCGCTTCTTCGTGCGCTCGAGCTCGTGCAGCAGCGTAGTCATCAGCTTGCCGCCCGAGCAGCCGAGCGGGTGGCCCAGCGCGATGGCACCGCCGTTGACGTTGACGCGGCTCATGTCCGGGTGCAGCTCGCGCTCCCAGGCGAGCACCACCGAGGCGAAGGCCTCGTTGATCTCGAACAGGTCGATCTGGTCGAGCTTCATCCCCGCCTTCTTGAGCACCCGCTGGGTGGCCGGGATGGGGCCGGTCAGCATGATGGTGGGATCCACGCCGGCCAGGGCGGTGGCCACGATGCGGGCGCGGGGGGTGAGCCCGAGCGCCTTGGCGCGCGCCTCCGACATGATCAGCAGGGCGGCGGCGCCGTCGGAGATCTGCGAGGAGCTCGCCGCGGTCACCACCCCGTCGGGCTTGAAGGACGGGGCCAGCGCCGCCATCTTCTCGCGGTTCACCGGCACCCGCACGCCCTCGTCGGTGTCGAACACGCTGCCGTCGGCCAGGGTGAGCGGCGCGATCTCCCGCTTGAAGCGCCCCTCCGCGATCGCCCGGCCCGCGCGCTCGTGGCTCTGGGCCGCGTACTCGTCGAGCTCCTCGCGCTTGATGCCCCATTGCTCCGCGATCATCTCGGCGGAGAGCCCCTGCGGGATGATGTTGTAGAGCGCCTGGATCCGCGGGGAGAGCGGCCCGTCGCCGGGCCCCATGCCGTTCGAGCCCATCGGGACGCGACTCATGTTCTCCACGCCGCCCGCGATCACGCACTCGTACTGGCCGGACATCACGCCCATCGCGGCGAAGTTGGCGGCCTGCTGGCCGGAACCGCACATGCGGTCGAGCGTGGTGCCGCAGACGTCGAGGGGAAATCCGGCGATCAGGGCCGCGTTGCGAGCGATGTTGAGCCCCTGCTCGCCCACCTGGTCCACGCAGCCCATCACCACGTCCTCGACCTCGCTCGGGTCGATCTTCACGCGCGCCACCAGGGCCTTGAGCGTGTCGGCCAGCAGGTCGTCCGGGCGGTAGCCCGCGAGCTTGCCGTTCTTCCGGCCGACGGCGGTACGGACCGCGCCGACGATCACCGCGTTCTGCATGGTCATCTCCTCCTCGCGAGAGTCAGGTGAACTGAACCGGCATTCATTCTAGCAGGTCGGCCCAGGGTCGGCCAGGACGTGGTGACCCCGGCAGAGCTCCCGGAAGGTCTTACCGGGCAAAAGCTGGACCTTCCGAACCTTACCGAGGGTCAAACCAAGCCATGTGTGCGCAATTCATGAAACGGAGTTAGGTATGTTGTTTGCCTTTGATGAATGCGATGGGCCGCGACTATCGACGCCTCCGCGAGGAGGAGATCATGCGACGGTCAGGGCCACCGTGCGTCTGCGGGAGGCGAGCTTGGGAAAATGAGCCAAGCGAGGATGCGGAGCGATGGCGCTTCAAGTGTCGAGTCTGCTCTACGGTATTGAACATCTCGTCATCATCTCTCGACCGGCCCCAGGCCCAGAGCAATCAGGAGATACCGACCGCCGTCGAGCCTGACCCGCCCGCATCGGCTGATGTGCCCCGCAACTAGTGGCGACCAACTGGCCGGGGGCAAGCAATCGAGGACGCGATGAATGACTGGCCGGCTCAGCATCCGTCGGTGGTCATCGCGGTGGATGACGTCAAAGCATCCGACACAGAGGGCAAGCCGGTCAGCATGATGCAACCGGACGAGAAGTGG
>DATFGS010000284.1:0-3490 GCA_035249225.1 Candidatus Methylomirabilota bacterium
AAGAGCCACGAGGGCCGCGTGGGCCCGGCGGTCTCGACGACCGCGTCGATGCGGAGCCGGCCGAGCGTGAGGGCGCGCATGGGCCGGGATTCTAGCACCGGCGCCGGGCCACCGGGGGCCCGCCCGATCGTGTATACTCCGCCCGCACCGCCTCTCACACCGGAGCGAGCCACGATGGCCACGACGAGCCTCGACCGCGCGACGCTGCGCGAGCTGACGATCCGCTTCACCGACGCCTTCAACCGCGACGACCTCGACGGCGTGCTGGCCATGATGGCGGAGGACTCCGTGTACGAGGAGTTCACCGGCAGGCTACATCGCGGCTCCGCCGCGATCCGTACCGCCTTAGAGCCCCAGTTCCGGGGCGACTTCGGCAAGATCCGCTTCGAGACCGAGGACCTCTTCGTGGACGAGACCGCCGCCCGGGCGCTCATCCGCTGGGTCTGCCGGCTCGAGACCCGGCGCGGGCCGGCGGCCTGGCGGGGCCTCGACATCCTCCACTTCGACAACGGCCTGGTGTCGCGGAAGCTCACCTACGCGAAAGCGAAGGTGCCGCTGCTGGGCGAGACGCCGCGCGACGGCGGGAAGGCCTGACGCGATGGGACAGCTCGACGGCAAGGTGGCGATCGTCACGGGATCGGGGCGCGGCATCGGCCAGCAGGTGGCGCTCCGGCTGGCGCGGGACGGCGCGGCGGTGGTGGTGAACGATCTGGACGACGCCCCCGCGAAGGAGACGATCGGCCTCATCGAGAAGATGGGCGGGCGCGCGGTGGCGTGCAACGGCGACGTGACCGCCAAGGACTTCGGCGAGCGCATCGTGGACACCGCGGTCAAGAAGCTCGGCGGCCTGCACGTGATCGTGAACAACGCCGGCTACACGTGGGACAACGTCATCCAGAAGATGACCGACGAGCAGTGGTACGCGATCATGGACGTCCACGTGACCGCCCCCTTCCGCATCCTCCGCGCCTTCGCGCCCTACCTCCGCTCCCAGTTCGAGGCGGAGTCGGCCCGCGGCGAGCGCGTCGTGAGAAAGGTCGTGCAGGTCTCGTCGACCTCCGGGGTGCGGGGCAACGCGGGCCAGGTCAACTACTCCTCCGCGAAGGCGGCGGTGACCGGGATGACCCGCACGCTCGCCAAGGAGTGGGGCCGCTACGCGGTCACCGTGAACTGCGTGGCCTTCGGCTACGTGCAGACGCGGCTGACCAAGCCGCTCGCCGAGGGAGAGGCCGGGACGATCGAGGTGGCCGGCCGGCAGGTGAAGGTCGGCGTGCAGGGCGCGCGCATCGCGGCCATGAACCAGATGATCCCGCTCGGCCGCGGCGGGCTGCCCGAGGAGGCGGCGGGCGCGATCTACCTCTTCTGCAGCCCGGACAGCGACTTCGTCAGCGGCCAGACGCTCGTCGTCACCGGCGGCGCGTAGCCGGGGCTCGCTCGTGTCCGGCCCGCTCAGCGGCGTGCGTGTCGTGGACTGCACGACCGTCGTGCTCGGTCCCTGGGCGGCCCAGCAGCTCGGGGACCTCGGGGCCGACGTGGTCAAGGTCGAGCCGCCCGAGGGCGACACCACGCGCCAGCTCGGCCCCATGAAGAACCCGGGCATGGGCGCGTTCTACCTGGCGGTCAACCGCAACAAGCGCTCGATCGTGCTCGACCTCAAGCAGGAGGCCGCGCGCGGGGCGCTGCTCCGGCTCGCCGAGGGCGCCGACGTGCTGCTCCACAACTACCGGCCCCAGGCCGCGCGGCGCCTCGGGATGTCGTACGAGACGTTCCGCGCCATCAATCCCGGCATCGTCTACGTCGGCACCTACGGCTTCCGCGCCGCCGGCCCCTACGGCGACAAGCCGGCCTACGACGACATCATCCAGGCCGCGTCCGGCATCGGCTCGCTCCAGGCCTCGATCGTGGGCGAGCCACGCTACGTGCCCACCATCGTGGCGGACAAGAGCAGCTCGATGACCGTGCTCGCCGCGGTGCTCGCCGCCCTCTACCACAAGGCGCGCACCGGCGAGGGCCAGGAGGTCGAGGTGCCGATGTTCGAGTCCATGGCCGCGTGGGTGATGGTGGAGCACCTCTACGGGGAGACCTTCGTGCCGCCGATCGACACCATCGGCTACAAGCGGATCCTCAATCCGAACCGGCGGCCCTTCAAGACCAAGGACGGCTACCTCGCCATCCTCCCCTACACCGATCAGAACTGGCGGGACTTCTTCACGCTCACCGGCCGCCAGGATCTGCTCGACGACTCGCGTTACAAGACGCTGGGCACGCGCCTCCGCCACATCGAGATCCTCTACGCGGAGGTGGGGAAGCTCGCGGTGACCCGGACCAACGCGGAGTGGCTGGCCGAGCTGGACCAGCGCAACATTCCCGCGATGAGCGTCAACACGCTCGAGTCGCTGCTGCACGATCCGCACCTCGAGGCGGTCGGCTTCTGGCAGATGGTGGACCATCCCACCGAGGGGCCGCTGCGCCTGCCCGGCCTGCCCGCGACGTACGGCAAGACGCCGGGCGCGATCCGTCGCCTGCCGCCCCGCCTGGGCGAGCACAGCGAGGAGATCCTGCGCGAGACCGGCTTCGCGCCCGCCGAGGTCGCCGCGCTCCTCGCGTCGGGCGCCACCCGCACCGCCCGCTGACCGTCCGCGCGGCGCGGGCGGCGTCCCGCCTGATTCAGCGGCCCGCGGGCAGCCGGAGCAGGAGGAGATTGCCGAACGCGCCCGCCTGGACGGCCACGCGCGCGAACCCGAGCTTCTCGAGCACGCGCACCGAGGCGACATTGATCTCGTCCACGTCCGCCACGATCTCCGCAAGGCCCGGCCGCGTCCGCGCATGGGCGATCGACGCCCGCGCCATCTCGGTGGCGAAGCCTCGTCCGCCGAAGCGCGCGGGCATCGCGTACATGAGCTGCGGCTCCGGCCAGCTCGGCAGGTGCAGGAACCCGCAGAACCCCACGAGCTCGTCCGTGCTCCGCTCGTAGGCGAGCCAGATCCCGACCCCGCGCCGCTCGAACAGCGCCTGGCTCTCCCGGATGCGCTGCTCGCTCCACTCCCGGGGAACACGTGGCCGTCCATCATGTAGCGCCGCACTTGCTCGTCCTGCACGAGGCGGTGAAACGCGTCCAGCGAGCCGGGCTCGACCGGGTGATACCGCAGCCGCGCGGATCGCATGGGACCCAGGCCGCGCAGCTCGGCGGGACCGCTACACCGCCATCACGGTCCCGTCGTGGCCGGGGTCGGCGCCGCCGTCGAGGCCGTCGCGGTGGATCCGGATGGCGTGCACCGCCGCGAAGCCGTAGGTGTTCGGGCTGCGCACCACCTCGTAGCCCATGGTCCCGAGCTCGCGCTCCACCCCACGCGGGATGCGGTTGGACACGTCGATGGCGTTGCTGGTGGCCGAGAAGCGCGGCGCGCTCACCGCCTCCACCATGGTCATGTCGAAGTCGAGCGCGTTGAGCAGGACCTGGAGCACGCCCATCGCGATCTGGGTGGCGCCG
>DATFGS010000285.1:0-1112 GCA_035249225.1 Candidatus Methylomirabilota bacterium
GTAGTACTTGGTGATCTCGTGGAACTTGTCGGAGACCGCGGTGGTCACCGGCAGCTCGAGCCCGTCCACCGTGCCCTGGCGCACCGCCATGTACACCTCGCCCCAGATCATCGGCACCGGGTTGGCCCCGAACTGCTTGAAGACCTCGACGAGGGTGGGGATGGGCGGGACACGGATGGTCTGGCCCTTGAGATCGTCGGGCACCATCACCGCCTTCTTGTTGGAGAGCACGCCGCGGAAGCCGAAGCCGCCGCCGTAGCAGAAGCCCTTGGCCCCGAGCGGCTCGAAGTGCTTCAGCAGCTCCTTGCCCACCGGCCCGTCCATCACGCGCCACACGTGCTCGCGGCTCTGGTAGAGGAACGGCACGTCGGGCGCGAGCAGCTTGGGGTCGAACTTGCCGCCCGCGGACGGCAGCGAGACCGCCGCGATGTCCACGGTGCCGAGCTGCATGCCCTCGATGGCCACGATCTCGTTCTTGGTGAGCTGCCCGGCCGGGTAGACCTCGATCTTGAGCTTGCCGCCGCTCTTGGCCTCGGCGATCTCCTTGAACTTGTACGCGGAGGTGGTGAAGGGATTGTCGTTGCCGACGATGGTGGCGAGCTTGAGGGTGACGACCTGGGCGGACGCGGAAGAGACGAGCCCGAGCAGGATGAGCACGACGAGCGCTGCGCGTAGGACCATGACGAGCCTCCAGCGGCGTTGGGGGTGGGCGGCGTCTGCGCTTGCTTATATCCCAGGCGCCCGCGGGTCGCAAGCTTCGCGACTTTGCTACACTCGGCTCCATGAGCTGGATCGATCCGAACTTTCCGCGCAGCGCGACCCCCACGGACCTGGTCGGTCGGGTGCTCGGGCTCAACCCCGGCATGATGACCGGGCCCGGCACCAACACTTACCTGGTCGGCCGCACCTACCCGATCCTGATCGACACCGGGGCGGGCGAGTCCGAGTACCCCGCGCTCTTCGAGCGCTACCTGCGCGAGCGCGGCTGGCGGCGGCCGGAGCGCATCATCCTGACCCACCGCCATCGCGACCACCTGGGCGGGGTCGGCCAGCTGCGCGAGCTGTTCCCGGGCGTGCCGGTCTCGAAGATGATCTTCAAGGACTCGGGCCTG